>NZ_JAUMSQ010000044.1:0-40337 GCF_030519285.1 Mycolicibacterium arseniciresistens | reverse complement strand
CTTCATCAGCAGTTCGTCGCGCTGCTTGCCGGGCGGGACGCTGTTGGCGGCGTCCGTCACCCATTGCCGGACGGCATCGAGGTTGCCGCGGCCGGTGGTCACCACGTCGGCGGCCTGGTCGAGTTGGGCGGCCAGGCGTTGGTCGAGGTCGGCGAGCTTGGTCAAGTTTTCGCCGTGCTTCTTGTTGGCGCCGCCGTAGGCATCCGAGCCGGCTCCGGTCCACGTGTCACCCGGTGCGGCGGCCTGGACGTCCTCGCCGAGCTTGGAAAATGTCGGGCTGGCGTCGATCTGCGATCCGCCCTGCGGCGTGCCCTCACCGAAGGTGTTCCTGGCGTCGTTCCACGTCGCGTAGAAGCCGTCGAGTGCACTCACGGGCGCACCGGCCCGCAACCTCGCAAATCCATTTGCTCAGTATCCCGTACCCCCGACTACCTCGGTGCCACGAATCCGACGGGCCCGGGGGAGATGCACACCGACAGCGCCGCGGTGTTCGCCCGCACCTCGATCGCGTCGCCCGCCCCGGGCAGCCGCACGAACACCCGGTTCAATCCGGGCCGCACCGGCACCCTGGCCTCGCGTCCCTCCGGCAGCGACATCGTCAACGACCCGTCACTGTTGGCGAGGTAGTTGATCTCCGCCGTCCAGTCCGCCGGCAGCAGCGGCCCATCCAGCGGGATGCGCACCGGGGCGTCGGGCTGCACCAGGTATCCGCACTGCGGTTCCGGCCCGGGCCGGATCGCCCGCACCCACGTCACCAGCGCGTCGACCACCCGTCCCGTCCGGTCCAGCATCCGCAAGTCCGTTGCGGCATCGGCGAACTCGGGACGGTCCCGAACCAGCGCGAACATGTGGCTGGCCAGGTTCTCCGGCCACGCCACCCGCTGCAGGATCAGCGGATCGACCTCCTGGTCCAGCATCGTCTCGCCCGGACCGACGGCGGCCAGGCCCGATCTGGCGTTCGCCACATACGCCGGCACCGGGCTGTCCCGCCACACCGTGAGGAACGTCGCCGTCGAATACAGGCTGCTGCCAACGAAAGCCGCCACCGCGGCGACCACCACCACCGACCGCATCCGCGACGCGTCCAGCCACGCCGACACCCGGTTCGGCGCGCACAGCCCCACCGCCATCAGCATCGCCAGCACCACCACCAGGTCCGGGAAGTACCGCAGCGTCTGCGCCAGTTCGAGCGCCGTGAACTGCGACGAGCGCATCAGGTAGATCGGCACCTGGCACGCGACGGCGTAACCCACCGCCACCAACCAGACCGGTCCGATCCGCTGCTTGCGCGCCAATGACACCGCCACCACCGCGGCCAGCGCCACCCAGCCCAGCGCCATCGCCGCCACCGGCGGCGTCCCCCACGGTGACGCGGGCGCCCAGCGCTGCCACTCCCACGGCCCGCCCACCAGGCCCGGCACGATGCCGTGGGTGATCGAGCGCGCCAACAGGTCCCATGTCATCGCCAGGTCGGTACTCCACCGCTGCTGGTCGACCACCAGCACGTAGAGCGCGATCCACGCCGCCACCAGCGCCAGCGACGCGATCCACAACCGCTGTCCCCGCCGCCACACCGCGGCGACCGGCTCGCCACGCACATGCGCCAGCAGCGCCGTCACCGCGAACGCGACGAACGGGATCACGGCCGCCTTCTCGAAGAACAGCAGCCCACCGAAGAGCACCAGCACACCCGACACCGCGTACCGCGCACGCCCGGTGCGCACCAGCAGCACGGCGTCGGCGCTCGCCCAGGCCAGTGCCGCCAGCATCGGCAGTGAGTTCAGCGCCGCCGCCCACCATGCGAAGCCGGGCACCGCCAACGGTGTGAACAAGGCGAACGTCAACGGCAGCAACAACACCGGTCGCCAGCCCAGGATCACATGCAGCACCCGCAGCAGCGCCAGCGACGCCAGCGCCTGCAACACCATCAGGCTCAGTGCGGGTAGCACCCAGCTCCACGGGGCCACCCGCGTGATCGCGCCGGACAGCAGGAACGCCGCGGGCATCACGTGCCCGTCGTGGTCGTCGAACAGGAACGACGGCGACAGCAGCCCCGACGTCCCGGCCCGCCCGATCAGGATCAGGTCGTCCCAGTAGAAGTAGCCACCGAACGCCAGCACTCCGCGGAGCACCAGGTGCACCGCGATCAGCGCGGCGGCGAGACGCGCGACCCGGTTCAGCCGGCCCACTCCGCACCCGGCGCGGCCGCCCGCGCCGCAAGGCTCGCCCGCCACGCCGACGACACCATGTCCTGCAGGGTGTGCCGCATCTGCCAGTCCAGGTCGCGGCGCGCCAGGTCACCGGTCGCGACGATGCGGGCCGGGTCGCCGGGTCGCCGCGGCATGATCTCCGGTTCGAACTCGATGCCGGTCACCTCGCGGATCGCGGTCATGATCTCGCGCACGGAGGTGCCCGCCCCGCTGCCGAGGTTGTAGACCGGTTCGACGGGCAGGCCGTCGGCCAGTCGCCGCGCCGCCGCGACGTGCGCCAGCGCCAGATCGGTGACGTGGATGTAGTCGCGGATGCAGGTGCCGTCGGGCGTCGGGTAGTCGTCGCCGTTGATCCGCGGGATGCGGCCCTGGTGCAGCATCTCGAACACGACGGGGAACAGGTTGTGCGGGCTGGCGTCGTAGAGCGCGTCGGACCCCGACCCCACCACGTTGAAGTACCTCAGGCTGGTGTGCCGCAGGCCGCTGGCCCGGCCGAGGTCGCGCAGGATCCACTCGCCGATCAGCTTCGTCTCGCCGTAGGGCGACTCCGGCCGGGTCGGTGTCTGCTCGTCGACGACGTCGGTGTCCGGCGTGCCGATGGTCGCCGCGCTCGACGAGAACACCACCTTGTCCACGCCCGCACTGTCGGCGGCCTTGAGCAGCGTCACCATCGCCGACACGTTCTGCTCGTAGGTGTGCAGCGGACGCGTCACTGACACCCCGGCGTACTTGTAGCCCGCGATGTGGATCACCCCGCTGACCTCGTGGCGGCTCAGCGTGTCGAACACCAGGTCCTCGTCGAGGAGGTTGCCGCGGACGAACGGCACCGCGTCGGGCACGAAGTGCTCGATACCGGAGGAGAGATCGTCGATGACCACCACCGGCATGTCGGCGTCCAGCAGCGCGTGCACGACGTGCGAGCCGATGTATCCGGCCCCACCCGTCACCAGCCAGGTCATCGGCCCTCCTTCTTCCGTCGATCGGTCGGGCGCCAGGATATCCGGCAGAAAAGATTGCAAGTGCTCACTAACTGATCTACGGTGAGCGGAACCAACCCCGGGAGGCGCCATGCCCTACGACGTGATCATCCGCGACGGACTCTGGTTCGACGGGACCGGCGCCGCCCCCCGGGTGCGCACCCTGGGCATCCGCGACGGCGTGGTGGCCGCGGTGTCCGTCGGGCAGCTCGACGAGACCGGCTGCACCGACGTGATCGACGCCAGGGGCAAGTGGGTCGTCCCCGGCTTCATCGACGTGCACACCCACTACGACGCCGAGGTGCTGCTCGACCCCGGCCTGCGCGAGTCGGTGCGCCACGGCGTGACGACGGTGCTGCTCGGCAACTGCTCGCTGTCGACGGTGTACGCCGACTCCGAAGACGCCGCCGACCTGTTCAGCCGGGTGGAGGCGGTGCCGCGCAAGTACGTGCTCGGCGCCCTGCAGGCCCACAAGACCTGGTCGACGCCTGCCGAGTACGTCGCCGCGATCGACGACCTGCCGCTGGGGCCCAACATCGCCTCGATGCTCGGGCACTCGGACCTGCGCACCGCGGTGCTGGGACTGGACCGCGCGACCGACGAGCGGACCCGGCCCACCCGGGCCGAGATGCGCACGATGGTCGAGATGCTCGACGACGCCCTCGACGCAGGTCTGCTCGGCATGTCCGGGATGGACGCGGCCATCGACAAACTCGACGGCGAGCGCTTCCGCTCCCGGGCGTTGCCCTCGACCTTCGCCACGTGGAAGGAGCGTCGCAAGCTGATCGGGGCGCTGCGCCGCCGCCGCCGGATCCTGCAGAGCGCCCCCGACGTCAAGAACCCGCTGACCGCGCTGCTGTTCTTCCTGGCCAGCAGCCGCATGTTCGGCCGCCGCGCCGGGGTGCGGATGAGCCTGCTGGTCTCGGCCGACGCGAAGTCCGCCCCGGGAGCCGCCCGCGTGTTCGGGCCCGGCACCCGGCTGCTCAACGCCGTCCTCGGCGCCAGCGTGCGCTTCCAGCACCTGCCGGTGCCGTTCGAGTTGTACTCCGACGGAATCGATCTGCCGGTCTTCGAGGAGTTCGGCGCAGGCACCGCCGCACTGCACCTGCGAGAACAACTGGAGCGCAACGAGTTGCTCGCTGACCCGGACTACCGGCGCCGGTTCCGCACCGAGTTCGACCGCCGCGTCCTCGGACCGACGTTGTGGCACCGCGACTTCCACGACGCCAAGATCGTCGCCTGCCCCGACGCCTCGCTCGTCGGCAAGAGCTTCGGCGACATCGCCGACGAACGCGACTGCCATCCCCTCGACGCGTTCCTCGACGTGCTCGTGGAGAACGGTGAGCGCAACGTGCGGTGGACGACCACCGTCGCCAACCACAGGCCGCGCGAGCTCGACCGCCTCGCCGCCGAACCCTCTGTGCACATGGGCTTCTCCGACGCCGGAGCGCACCTGCGCAACATGGCGTTCTACAACTACGCGCTGCGGCTGCTCAAGCGCACCCTCGAGGCCGACCGGGCAGGCAGGCCGTTCCTGTCGGTGCAGCGGGCGGTGTACCGGCTCACCGCCGAGGTCGCCGACTGGTTCGGCGTTCCGGCGGGCACCCTGCGCGACGGCGACCGCGCCGACTTCGTGGTGATCGACCCGGCCGGACTCGACGACTCCGTCGACGGCTACCACGAGGCCGAGGTCGACTTCTACGGCGGGCTGAGCCGCATGGTCAACCGCAACGACGCCGCGGTGGCCGCCACCGGCGTCAACGGCGTGGTCGTGTTCCGCGACGGCGAGTTCTGCGACGGCTACGGCACCACGGTGCGGGCGGGCCGCTTCCTGCGCGCCGGCGCCGAACCGGTCAGCCGCGTGAAAACGCCTGTCTGACATGGCCAGAACGCAACAGCAGCGACGGACGGAGACCGTCAGCCGGCTCCTCGACGCCAGCATCGAGACGATCATCGAGGTCGGCTACGCGCGGGCGTCGGCCAAGGTGATCGCCGGCCGAGCGCAGGTCTCCGACGGCGCCCTGTTCCGGCACTTCCCGACCATGGGCGACTTCATGGCGGCGACGGCCTACGAGGTGATGCGGCGCCAGCTCGACCTGTTCACCAAGCAGGTCGCCGAGATCCCCGCCGACCAGCCCGCGCTCGAGGCCGTGCTGACGATCCTGCGCGACGTCACCGGCAACGACACCAACACGGTGATGTACGAACTGCTGGTCGCCGCCCGCACCGACGACAAGCTGCGGACCACCCTGCGCGACGTGCTCACCGAGTACGCCGCCAACATCGGTGACATCGCCCGCTCGCTGCCCGGCGCCGACGAGTTCCCGCACGACATGTTCGGCGCGCTGGTGGCCATGCTCACCAACACGTTCGACGGGGCGGCGCTGGTGCGGCCGGTGCTGCCGCAGCCCGAGATCGAGGCGCAACGCATCCGGCTGCTGGCCGCCCTGCTCAGTCCGCAGCCACCGGTCTGACGTCGGCACGGGCCAGCGCCACCAGGTGCACCGCGATGCCCACCACCGGACCGCACAGCAGCGCGACCACCGTCCGGGTCTCCAGGTCGAGCGGCAGCAGCAGCAACAGCACCGATGCGACCGTGGCGCCCACCCAGCCCACCGCGTACGCCCGGTGCAGTGCCGCAGCGACGGTGGCCGCACCGGTCAGCGTGAGCAGCGCGATCGCCACCGCCGCCGCGGTGAGCCACGCCAGCAGTGCCCCGTCGGCCCGGTATTCCGCGCCGAATGCGTTCTGCAGCAGCCACGGTCCCAGCAGGCCTGCGGCGATCACGCCGACCGTGCCGAGCGCGAGCACCGCGACCGCGGGTGTGACGAGGGCCCGCAGCCGCCGGTCCTGCTGATCGACGAAGTGGGCGATCAGATTGCCCTGCATGGCCGTCAGTGGCACCAGCAGCGGTGCCCGCGTCAGCGTCACCGCGAGGATCACCACGCCACCCGCCGCGCCGAGGTCCTCCGAGGTGGCCTTCAGCAGGACCGGGAAACCCATCACCAGGATCGCGCTCGCGCCGGCGGCCGTCACCGAATGTGCCGCACCCCGAAGAAAAGTGACGACTCCGCCGGGGGTGAGCAGGCGGGCCGCCGCCCGGGTCGACGGCGACGCCGCCAGCATGATCAGCCACGCCACCGCGCCGGCCACCGTCGCCCACAGGAATCCGACCAGGCCCCAGCCGAGCACGAACGTCGCCACCGCGACCACCACCCGGATCACGGCGTCGGTCACCATCAGCGACCCGTACTGCGTCCAGCGGTTCACCCCGGCGAGCATCCCGAGCAACGTTGCGTGCAGGCAGAATCCGGCAAGGCCGACGCTGAGCAGCACCACGCTCAGCCCACTCGACTCGACGAACACGTGCCCCGACCACAACGGCGAACTGCCTGCGATCAGCAGCGCCGTCACCACCCCCACCATCGCGGCCACCCGCATCGGCGGTGTGCGCGCACCGGTCGTGACCGCGAGGTGCCGCGACGAGCGGACCTCCCGGGTGGCCTCCTGCAGCAGGCCGTTCGCCGCGCCGGTCACCAGTCCGAACGCACCCCAGAACACTCCGAACACCGAGAAGCCCTCGGGTTCCAGCGCACGCGCGGCCAGGTACAGCACGGTGTAGCCGCAGAGGGCGGTCAGCGCCGTGGCGACTCCGACCCGGGCCACGCTGCCCCGGGTGACGGGCCCGGTCGCGGGCGCCCCGCCGACGTCGGTCACAGCTTCGGCAGGTCCTTGGAGTACAGCCACGCGTCCCACAGTGGCCGCAGCGAGTCCCGCGCGTAATTCGCGGCCAGGCCGGTGAAGTCGTCGGTGAAGGCGGTGCTGTGGCGGTGCCGGGCCGTCCAGTCCCGCAGCAGGGCGAAGAAGTCGTCGTCGCCCAGATGGCGGCGCAGCACGTGCAGCGTCAGCGCGCCGCGCTTGTAGACCCGGTCGTCGAACATGTCCCGCGGGCCGGGGTCGGCCAGCAGCAGGTTCTCCGGCGAATCCGCCAGCCGGTGGTGGTAGTGCCGGGCCCACTCGTCGGCCGAACGGCCGCCGGAGTTCTCCGACCACAACCACTCCGCATAGCAGGCGAACCCCTCGTGCAGCCAGATGTCGCGCCACCGCCGCACGGTCACCGAGTTGCCGAACCACTGGTGGGCCAGCTCGTGGGCGATCAGCCGTTCGGAATTACGGTGCCCGTCACAGTGATTGGCGCCGAAGATCGACATGCCCTGCGCTTCGAGCGGAATCTCGAGGTCGTCGTCGGTGACCACCACCGTGTAGCCCGACGACAACGGATACGGGCCGAACAACTTCACGAACAGCTTCATCATCTGCGGCTGATGGTGGAAGTCGTGGTCGAAGTGGTGGCGCAGCCGCGGCGGCAGCGCGGCGTGGATGGGCACCGGCGACTTGGCCAGCCGGTGCCGCTCGTACATCCCGATCTGCAGCGTCACGAGGTAGGTCGACGTCGGCTCGGCCAGCTCGTAGGTCCACACCGTGTGCGCGGCGCGGGTGCGCCGGGACACCAGCTCGCCGTTGGCCAGCACCCGGTAGGGGCTGTCGGCGCTGACCTGGATGCGGTAGCTGGCCTTGGCGGCGGGATGGTCGTCGCAGGGGAACCACGACGCCGCGCCGTTGGGCTGCCCGGCGACCAGTGCGCCGTTGGACAGCTCCTCGAAACCGACGTCGCCCCAGTGGGACCGGATCGGCCGCGGGTTGCCGCCGTAGCGGATCTCGACGGTCATCGCCGCGCCGGCGGGCAGCGCCGCCGACAGCACGATGCGCAACTTCCCGTGCGCACTGCCGAACTGCGCAGGCCGCTTCCCGTTGACCGACACCTTGCTCACCGACAGCGCGTCGGACAGGTCGAGGGTGAAGTCGCGCAGCGCCGCGAGCGTCACCGCGGTGATGGTCACCGTGCCAGACAGCCGGTTGATCGCGACCTTGTACTCCAGGTCGAGTTCGTAGCGCGACACCCGGTAGCCGAAGTTGCCGTTGCGCGGCAGGTACGGGTCGATCACCGGCGCCGACGACTTCTTGGCGGCCTTCTTCGCACGCGTCACGCGGCGCTGTCCTGTCGGCTGTCGGTGGCGTCGCGGCGTTTCTTGCGCGAAAGAATCCAGGGTGCAATGGGATTGCCCTGCCAGCGGCTCGACGCAGGCACCTCGTCGCCGCGCATCACCAGTGAGCCGGGGCCCACCGTCGACCCTGCGCCCAGCCGGGCCGCGGGCAGCGCCACGCAGTGGGTGCCCAGCGTCGCACCCCGCTCCAGCACGACGGTGTCCATCCGCATGATGCGGTCGTGGAACAGGTGCGTCTGCACCACACAGCCGCGGTTCACCGTCGCGCCGTCGGCCAGCGTCACCAGGTCGGCCTCCGGCAGCCAGTACGTCTCGCACCACACCCCGCGGCCGATCGTCGCGCCGAGACCGCGCAGCCACAGGTTCATCACCGGTGTCCCGCTGGCCGCCCGCGCGAACCACGGCGCCGCCACCGTCTCCACGAACGTGTCGGCCACCTCGTTGCGCCACACGAACGACGACCACAACGGATGTTCGATGGCCGTGATCCGGCCCACCACAAGCCATTTCGCGATCACCGCGATCGCCCCGGCCACCGCGCCCGCGACCAGCAGCACCACGCCGGAGGCCAGCGCGGTCCACAAATGGCCGAACCGGATCACCAGCGCCTGCAGCGCGAACAGCACCGCCACGCCGATCGAGAACGACACCAGCACCGGGATCAGCCGGCAGGTCTCCACCGCCGCCCGCATCAGCTTCAGCTTCAGCGGCGGATCGAACGTGCGCAGGGCGTCGGCCGCAGTCGGCTTGCGCCGCAACCGCACCGGCGGACTGCCCAGCCACGACGAGCCCGCCTTGGCCTTGTGCGGGGTGGCTGACAGCACGGCCACCAGCCCGTCGTCGGGGACCTTGCGGCCGGGCTGGGTGATCCCGGAGTTCCCGAGGAACGCCCGCTTGCCGATGGTCGCCTTCGCGACGTGGATCCAGCCGCCGCCGAGTTCGTAGGACGCCACCATGGTGTCGTCGGCGAGGAAGGCGCCGTCCTGCACCTCGGTGAACTTCGGCGTGAACAGCGCCGTCGAGATCTCGGTGCCGCGGCCCACCTTCGCGCCGAGGATGCGCAGCCACGACGGCGTCAGCAGGCTGGCGTACAGCGGGAACAGGTAGGTGCGGGCGGCGTCCATCAGCCGTTCGGTGGCCCAGACCTGCCAGCCCGTCCGGCTGCGCACCGGGTGGTAACCCTCGCGCAGACCCAGCGACAGCAGCCGCACCCCGGCGACCGTCAGCGCGGCGTAGGCGACCAGGGCGGCGAGCATCGCCACCGGCGTCCACAGCGCCGCCACCGGGAACGCATCCCCCAACGAATCGGTGTGTCGCACCGCCCAACCCAGCACAGCGAGGCCAACCGTGAGGGCGGCCAGCGGCAGCGCGCCGAGCAGCATGGAGGTCACGCCGTAGATCGCCACCCACAGCGGCGCGCGGCGTGGCCGGTGATCGGGCCAGGGGTGGCGGGCCTTGCCCGACTTCACCGCGGGCGAACCCTTCCAGTACTGGCCGTTCTTCACCTTGCCGACCACCGCCGATCCGGGGGCGACGTCGGCGTTCTTACCCACCACGGCGCCCGGCAGCAGGGTGGTGCGGGCGCCGATCGTCGCGTCGTTGCCGACCGTGATCCGGCCGACGTGGAAGTGGTCGCCGTCCACCCAGTGGCCGGACAGGTCGACCTCCGGCTCGATCGAACAGCGGTGGCCGAGGCGCAGCATCCCCGTCACCGGCGGCGAGGAGTGCAGGTCGACGCCCTTGCCGACGGTGTTGCCGAGTGCGCGGGCGTAGTAGACCAGCCACGGCGCGCCGGCGAGATTCTCCGCGCCGCTGGCCTCGGCGAGCCGCTCGGCCAGCCACACCCGCATGTGCACCGGTCCGCCGCGACGGTAGGTGCCCGGTTCGAGGCTGCCGATCAGCATCCGCGCGCACAGCACCGCGATGCCCATCCGGCCCGGCGGGGACACGAACAGCACGAAGCCGGCCAGCACCCACCACCAGTTAACCGGCGTCGCCCACGGCACCAGGTCCGACGCAGCGGCGACATTGTTGACCAGGGCCAGCCACACGACCCACTGCAACCCGGTCAGCGTGGCCAGCGGCAGCGACAGCGCCACCTGAACCAGCTGCGTCAGCCGGGGTGTCGGCGTGACATCGCGGGTGACGACGGCCGGCGGCGGGGCGAGCTCGTCGAGGTAGCCGGCCAGCGACCCGAGCCGCGGATGGTCGTACAGGTCGGCGACGGTGACGTGCGGGTAGCGCTGCCGCAGCGCGGCCACCAGCTGCGCCGCCGACAGCGACCCGCCACCGAGGGCGAAGAAGTCGGCCTCCGGCCCGTCCACCGGCGCGCCGAGCACGTCGCGCCACAGTCCGGCCAGCCATCCGGTGGTGCCGCCCAACTCGGCCGCCACGTCCTCGGGCTCACCGGGCGGCGGCCAGGGCAGGGCGTCGCGATCGACCTTGCCCGACGTGCGGGTGGGCAGCTCATCGAGCAGCACCAGGCGAGGTACCAGCGCCGCGGGCAGCGACTCGGCCAGCGCGGCGCGGGCCGCCGAGACGTCGAAGGCGGGGTCGGCGCTCGCGATGTAGCCGACCAGCAGGGGAGTGCCGCTGGTGGTCCTGCGGACGGCCGCCGCGCCGCCGCTCACACCGGGCAGGTTGACCAGCGCCGAGTCCACCTCACCGAGTTCGATGCGGCGCCCACCCACCTTGACCTGGTCGTCGGCCCGGCCGACGAAGTAGAGGCCGTCGGCTTGCAGCCGCACCAGGTCGCCACTGCGGTACGCCCGCGACCAGCCGAGCGTCGGCATCGGCGCGTACTTCTCGGCGTCCTTGTCCGGATCGAGGTAGCGGGCCAGGCCGACGCCGCCGATCACCAGTTCGCCGATCTCCCCGTCGGCGACCGGGACACCGTTCTTGTCCACGACGGCGAGGTCCCACCCGGCCAGCGGGAGCCCGATGCTGACCGGCCCGCGGCCGTCCAGCCGCGCCGCGCAGGCCACGACGGTCGCCTCGGTGGGCCCGTAGGTGTTCCACACCTCGCGGCCGTCGACCGCCAGCCGCTCGGCGAGCTCCGGCGGGCACGCCTCGCCGCCGAAGATCAGCAGCCGCACCGCCTCCAGCGCCTCGGCCGGCCACAGCGCGGCGAGCGTCGGCACCGTCGACACCACGGTGATGTCCCGCGACACCAGCCACGGGCCGAGGTCCATGCCGCTGCGCACCAGCGACCGCGGGGCCGGCACCAGGCACGCGCCGTGCCGCCAGGCCAGCCACATCTCCTCGCACGACGCGTCGAACGCCACCGACAGTCCGGCCAGCACCCGGTCACCGGGCCCGAGCGGATTGTCCTGCAGGAACATCCGCGCCTCGGCGTCGACGAACGCCGCCGCGTTGCGGTGGGTGACCGCGACACCCTTCGGTGTGCCGGTCGATCCGGAGGTGAAGATGATCCAGGCGTCGTCGCGGCTCAGCGGGGCGGCCGCGCGCCAGCCCCGCGACTCGCCGGTGGCGCGCTGCAGTCCCCTCTCGGTGATCACGGCCACCACCCCGGCTTCACCGAACACCAGGGCGGCGCGCTCGTCGGGGTCGTCGGCGTCGACCGGCACGTAGGCGGCGCCGGTGGCCAGCGTCGCGAGGATCGCCACGTAGAGCGCATAGCTGCCCGACGGCATCCGGATGCCGATCCGGTCACCACGGCCGATCCCGCGGGCCGCCAGCCACGCGACGCTCTCCTCGATGTCCGCGACCAGCTCGGCGTACGTGAGTTGCACGGTGCCGTCGTCGAGCGCCGGCGAGTCCGGGAACCGGCCCGCCGTCTCGTGCAGGATGTCGATGAGCGTGCGCGGTTCCGGAGCGAACGGCGACAACGCATATTGAGCGGGTATTTCGTGCCCCGGGTCCGCTGCTGTCACGGGTACAAACTACTCAGCGCGGCCGCCTCCGGTCGGCGGCGCGGCGGCGTGTGGTGACTATTGCGGGTTGCGGGGTATACGCGCTTGGATCGTGACCACGATCAACGCAGACCCCGATTCGCCTCCACCAGCCCGGGCAGGCACAATCGGAGCCGGAGGGGAGTATTCCTTCGCCGCGGTGTCGTCATTACGTCGGCCGTCATCGGCCGACCGGTGCTGCGGGCCCCGCGCGTCATGCGCGGCGGCGGAAGAGACCTCCGGCGTGTTTGACGACCGGAGGTATGTCGAGTGAACGTTTCCGCCCTGGAGTGGGGCATCACCATCGCGGTGACGGTCGCGGTGCTGCTGTTCGACGTGGTGGCCATTGCCCGCAACCCGCACGAGCCGAGCATGAAGGAATGCTCGATCGCGCTGTCGGTCTATGTCTCGCTGGCGGTGGTCTTCGGGGTCTGGGTGTGGTTCTTCCACGGCAGTGACTTCGGGATCGAGTTCTTCGCCGGCTGGCTGACCGAGTACAGCCTCTCGGTGGACAACCTGTTCATCTTCCTGATCATCATGGCCAGCTTCAACGTGCCGAAGAAGTACCAGCAGGAAGCGCTGATGGTCGGCATCATCCTGGCGCTGATCTTCCGCGGCATCTTCATCGCCCTGGGCGCGGTGGCCATCAACAATTTCTCGTGGGTGTTCTACATCTTCGGCGCGTTCCTGGTGTACACGGCGGTGCAGCTGGCCCGCGACAGCGACCACGAGGACGACGGCGACAACGCCGTGGTGAAGTTCGCACGCAACCACCTCACGCTCACCGACCGGTGGGACGGGCTCAAGCTGTGGGTCAAGGAGGACGGCAAGCGGCTGATGACGCCGATGTTCCTGGTGATCGTCTCGCTGGGCACCACCGACCTCATCTTCGCGCTCGACTCGATCCCGGCGATCTACGGCCTGACCCAGGAGCCGTACCTGGTGTTCACCGCCAACGTGTTCGCGCTGATGGGTCTGCGGCAGCTGTACTTCCTGCTCGGCGGCCTGGTCAAGCGGCTGGTGTACCTGTCGTACGGCCTTGCGTTCATCCTCGCCTTCATCGGCGTGAAGCTCGTCCTGCACGCCCTGCACGAGAACGAGCTGCCGTTCATCAACGGCGGCGAGCACGTGCCGGTGCCGGAGATCCCGACGCTGCTCAGCCTGGGCGTCATCATCGTGACGCTGATCATCACGACGGTCGCCAGCCTCTACAAGACGCGGGGTAAGAGTCCCGAAGAGGTCGAGGGGATGCAGGACTCGAAGCTCGTCACCACCGACGAGTCCGCGACCGACACCTCGGGCGACAACTCCGGCGACAGCGGTTCGAAGAGCTTCGATTCGCGCTGAGCGCAAGCCTCGACGCGGGGCCCGGCTGCTCGTACGTTGGCTGCCGTGCGGCTTTATGTGGCAGACGGTGACTGGCAGGAACTGACGACCGGCGAGCAGCGGGCCGTGCGCGTGGCCGCGACCGATCTGCAGCAGGCGCGCCGCGCCAGGACGCGGATCAGGGCCGACCGGGCGGACGTCGCGGTGATCCTCGACGTCACCGTCGCGGTGGCCGCCGACTACCGGGCCGCGCGCGGCGCGCTGCAACCCGTTGAGGCCGCGACGACGCTGCAGTACGCAGGCACCGTCGACGGGCTGGCCGGGCTGGTGGCCGACATCGAGACCGCCGGCGTGGCGGACGGCGTCACGCTCATCGCGGCGTCGGCGGATCAGGACGTCCGGGCCGTGGGGCGTGACGTGTTGCGTCGGCTCGCCGCGCGCGACGAGCTCAGAGCGTCATAGGCGTCGCAGTCTTGGCGTCGTTTTTGCGTCCAGGGTCGTGATTCCGCCGGCGCAACGACCGTGGGTGCAAAAAGCAGCGGGCTGCCCGCGAGATAGCGGTGAGGGTCGTGGACTCGGCACGTTGACGACCATGGGTGCGCTTTCGCGGAGGCGTGGCCGCGCGCAGTCTTGGCGTCGACCGCGAGATAGCGTGCTCACACGCCACCCCCGATTCAAAGCCGGTATGAATCAACCCTGAAACGGACTTAGACAAGCATTTATCCGCGTTCTACCGTGGGTGCATGACATCCACAGTGACGTCTGGTGAACTCACCGGCCAGCTGCTGATCGCGGGGCAGGCGGTCGACGGCTCCGGCGCCGAGATCCGCGGCTTCGATCCCAACACCGGCGCCGAGCTCGAGCCGGCCTACCGCTACGGCGACGCGTCGCACGTCGACGCCGCCTGCGCCGCGGCCGCCGACGCCTTCGCCGAGTACCGCAGCGCCCCCGCCGAGAAGCGGGCCCAGTTCCTGGAGGCGATCGCCGAGCGCATCGAGGCCGTCAAGGACTCCCTCGTCGCGCGGGCGCACGCCGAATCCGGACTGCCCGAGGCGCGGCTCACCGGCGAGGTCGGCCGCACCACCGGACAGCTGCGGCTGTTCGCCGCGGTGGTCCGCGAGGGCAGCTGGAACGGCGCCCGCATCGACCCGCCCATGCCCGACCGTGCGGTGCCGCGACCCGACATCCGTCAGCGCTTCGTCCCGCTCGGACCGGTGGCCGTGTTCGGCGCGAGCAACTTCCCGCTGGCCTTCTCCGTCGCCGGCGGCGACACCGCGTCGGCGCTGGCCGCCGGCTGCCCCGTGGTGGTCAAGGGCCACGACGCCCACCCGGGCACCTCAGAACTCGTCGGCCGGGCGATCACCGCCGCCGTCGCCGACGCCGGCTTCCCGCCGGGCACCTTCTCGCTGCTGTTCGGCGACGGCCCCGAACTCGGCGGTGCGCTCGTCAAAGACCCGCGCATCAAGGCCGTCGGCTTCACCGGCTCCCGCACCGGCGGCCTGGCCCTGGTGGCCGCCGCCGCAGCCCGGCCCGAACCCATCCCGGTCTACGCCGAGATGAGCTCGATCAACCCGGTGTTCCTGCTCGAGGGCGCGCTGGCGACCCGCGCCGCCGACCTCGGCCGCGAGTACGTCGGTTCGCTCACCCTGGGCGCCGGTCAGTTCTGCACCAATCCGGGCCTGGTCATCGCGATCGACGGACCCGACCTCGACACGTTCATCGCCGCCGCCCGTGACGCCCTCAGCGCGAGCGCGCCCACCGCGATGCTCACCCCGCGGATCGCCGACACGTACCGCCAGGGCGTCGACGCACTGGCCGCCGAGGCCGACCTGATCGCCCGCGGGTCGGCGGACAACGCACCGAGCGTGTCCTGCCGTTCGGCGCTGTTCTCCACCGACGCCGCCAGCCTGCTGGGCTCGGAGGCGTTGCAGGCGGAGGTGTTCGGCGCCTCGGGGCTCATCGTCCGGTGTGCCGACATCGCCGAGATGCAGCGCGTCGCCGCCGGGATCGAGGGCCAGCTGACCGCGACGGTGCAGGCCGACGACTCCGACGTCGAGCAGGCGGGCGCACTGCTGCCCACGCTCGAGCTGAAGGTCGGCCGGATCCTGTTCAACGGCTGGCCCACCGGCGTCGATGTCGGCCACGCGATGGTGCACGGCGGACCCTTCCCCGCCACCTCGGACTCCCGGACCACCTCGGTGGGATCCCGGGCGATCGAGCGCTTCCTGCGCCCGGTCTGCTATCAGAACGCACCGAAGTCGTTGCTTCCCAGTGCGATCGCCGACGGCAACCCCGACCGGCTCTGGCGCCGCATCGACGGCGAACTCACCCGCGACTGACCCCCTCACGATCGATCTAGGAGCAACCCATGCTTGACGGCGTCCTGTTCTTCCCCGTCACCCCGTTCACCGCGGCAGGCGAGGTGGACACCGAGCGCTTGGCGCAGCACATCGCGACCGGCGTCGACGCCGGGCCCGGTGGCGTCTTCGCAGCCTGCGGCACCGGCGAATTCCATGCGCTCGACACCGACGAGGTGCGCACGGTGGTTCGCACCACGGTGGACGTGGTCGGCGGCCGGGTGCCGGTGTACGCCGGTGCCGGCGGCTCACTCGCGCAGGCCAAGTCGTTCGCCAGGGCCGCCGCGGAGGCCGGCGCCGACGGCCTGCTGCTGCTGCCGCCCTACCTGGTGGAGATGCCGCAGGCCGGGCTGGTGGCCTACACCCGCGCCGTCGCCGCGGTCACCGACCTGCCGCTGATCGTGTACAACCGCAACAACGCCCGGTACACCGAGGCCTCGGCCGTGGAGGTCGCGCAGATCCCGAACGTCGTCGGATTCAAGGACGGCACCGGCGATTTCGACCGCGTCGGCCGCATCGTGCGCGCCGTCTACGATGCGCTGGCGCCGTCGGGCAAGCCGTTCCAGTTCTTCAACGGCCTGCCCACCGCGGAGGTCTCGCAGCAGGCGTTCCGCGCCATCGGCGTGACGCTGTACTCGTCGGCCACCTTCGCGTTCGCGCCCGACCTGGCGCTCGCCTTCTACCAGGCACTCGAGACGGGCAACGAGCAACTCAGCGAGGCGCTGTCGCGCGCGTTCTTCCACCCGCTGGTGCGGTTGCGCGACAAGGTGCCCGGTTACCCCGTCGCGCTGATCAAGGCCGGCGTCGCGCTCGAGGGTCTCGACGCCGGACCGGTGCGGCCGCCGCTGATCGACGCCGCCCCCGAGGACGTCGAGGAGCTCCGCACCATCATCGCCGCGGGCCGCGCGGTGCTGGCCGAGGCACTGGCCGCACCCTCGGTGCGCTGATGTCGGGCCGCCCGATCCGGATCACCCGCGCACGCATCACCCCGGTCGCCTTCGCCGACCCGCCGCTGCTGAACACCGTCGGTGTGCACCAGCCCTACGCGCTGCGGGCGATCGTCCAGCTGGACACCGATGCCGGCCTGACCGGGTTGGGCGAGACGTACGCCGACACGAAGCATCTGGAGCGGCTGACCGCTGCGGCGGACGCCATCGTCGGTCAGGACGTGTTCGCGCTCAACGCCATTCGCGCCGCGATCGCCGACCGGTTGCACGGTGACGACGCCGCGGTGGGCACGGCCGGCATGATCACCTCGGCCAGTGCGGTCGACCAGGTGCTCTCGCCTTTCGAGGTGGCCTGCCTCGACGTGCAGGGCCATGCCACGGGCCGGCCGGTCTCGGACCTGCTCGGCGGGGCGGTGCGCGACGCCGTGCCGTTCTCGGCATACCTGTTCTACAAGTGGGCGGCCCATCCCGGCGGCGAGCCCGACAGCTGGGGCGACGCGCTGTACCCGGATCAGCTGGTGGCGCAGGCGCAGCGGATGATCGCCGAGTACGGCTTCACCGCCATCAAGCTCAAGGGTGGCGTGCGGCCACCCGAGGAGGAGATGGCCGCCATCGAGGCGTTGCGGGTGGCCTTCCCGGACCACCCGCTGCGGCTCGACCCGAACGCGGCGTGGACGCCCGAGACGTCGGTGAAGGTCGCGACGGGACTGGCCGGCGTGCTGGAGTACCTCGAGGACCCCACACCCGGCCTGGACGGCATGGCCGAGGTCGCGCGGCAGTCGCCGATGCCGCTGGCCACCAACATGTGCGTGGTGGCGTTCGACCAGCTGGCGCCCGCGGTGGCGAAACAGTCTGTCGGCGTTGTGCTCTCCGATCACCACTACTGGGGTGGCCTGCAGCGGTCGCGGCTGCTCGCCGGCATCTGCGACACCTTCGGACTCGGCCTGTCCATGCACTCGAACTCGCACCTCGGTATCAGCCTCGCGGCCATGGTGCAGCTGGCAGCCGCGACACCGAACCTCACCTACGCCTGCGACACGCACTGGCCGTGGAAGACCGAGGACGTCGTCGAGCCCGGCGTGCTGCGGTTCGTCGGCGGCGCGGTGCCGGTTCCCACCACACCCGGCCTCGGCGTCCGGATCGACGAGGACAGCCTCGCCGCCCTGCACGAGCAGTACCTGCGCTGCGGCATCCGGGATCGTGACGACACCGGCTACATGCGCAGCATCGATCCGACGTTCCGGGCGGGCAGCCCGCGCTGGTGACCCGAGCGGGTCTACGCTGATGCACTGACGCCTCCATGGCGGCGGCGGTGATTCAAGGAGTGCATCGGTGTTCTCGCTCGCGCGGTTGTCGTGCTTCATCGCGGTGGCCGAGGAACTGCACTTCGGCCGTGCCGCGGAACGGCTGCACATGACCCAGCCGCCGCTGAGCAGGCAGATCCAGCAGCTGGAGAGCGAGCTCGGCGTCCACCTCATCGACCGCACCACGCGGTCGGTGACCCTGACCCCCGCGGGTGTCGCGTTCCTGCCCGACGCCCGCCGCATCCTTCAGCTGGCCGAGGGCGCCGCGCAGACCGTGAAGCGCATCCCCGCAGGCGATCTCGGCACCGTCGTGGTCGGCTTCACCGCCGCGTCGGCGCACGCGGTGCTGCCCCGGCTGCTGGACCGCACCAGGGAGCGACTGCCGGACGTGAAGCTCGACCTGCGGGAGATGGTCACCGCCGCACAGGTCGAGGGCTTGATGACCGGCGAGCTCGACCTGGGCATGGCGCGGCCGCCGCTGAAACGGCCCGGCCTGGTGTCGCGGCCGCTGCTGCACGAGCAGCTGGTCGCCGCGCTGCCCAGCGGCCACGACCTCGTCGGCCTGGGCCGCCAGCTCACCCTCAACGACCTCGACGGCCAGGACGTGGTGATGTACTCGCCGGTGCAGGCTCGGTACTTCAACGAGCTGCTGATCAGCACGTTCACCATCGCGGGCGCGACGCCGCGGTACGTGCAGTACGTGACGCAGGTGCACACGATGCTGGTGCTGGTGCGTTCGGGAATCGGGATCGCGCTGGTGCCCGCGTCGGCGGCGACACTGCATCCTGAGGGCGTGGTGTTCCGGTCGATCGGCGCGTTCCGGGAGCGACCCGTGGAGCTCGACGCGGTGTGGCGTGGCGACAGCTCCAATCCCGCGCTGCTGCGGCTGCTCAAAGATGTCCTGCCGCAACGCGAATGGACCACCGATGACCTGCTGGAGACCTGGTCGACGGCGTAGCCGGGGACAACTCAGGGCGCGATGCGCGCAGGCGGATCGGCGAAGTTGAGGTCGCGGGCGGGCTGACCGGGACCCATCGGATTGCAGTGCTTGACGGGCACCAGGTGGGAACTGAGGCCGCTGGGAACCCACTGGGCGACCGCCACGCAGCGCTGCCAGGTGCCGTCGGGCTGCACGGGTCCGTCGCACTTGCTCAGGACGGGTCCGCCGTACAGGCAACCGGCGGCGGCCGGGGGAGCGGCGGTGAGCAGCGTTGCGGCCATCAGCAGGGCGGCCGATCCTCCGGCGATGCAGCGCTTCATGGTTGCCTCCCGTCACGTGCCCGACCACTGTCGACGCTACCGACTCGGCCGCCCGGTTTCGGCGGTACTAGTAGATCGCCTCGATCGCCGCGACCATCGACCGGTCCAGGCGCTCGCGGTCGTCACCGAGGCCGACGAGCGCGTCGACGGTGAGCGGGGCGAGGATCTGGGTGAGACCGTGGTCCTCGTGGCCGAAGAAGCCGGCCATCTCCAGCAGCACCGTGCCGTGGGTGATACTCCACAGCCGCCCCGCGATCACCGAAACGCCGTCGTCGCGGATCCGGCCCGCCGCGATCATCCGGCGCACCACGGTCAGCAGCGCCTCGAACGACACCGCGAAATCCGGCTTGCTGCTGGAGTTCCCGGTGACGGTGAGGTCGGCGTGATGGCGGTTCAGTGACTGCGCCGAGGTGCCGAACATCATCTGGTAGCGCTGCGGGTGCGCGAGCGCGAACTCCCGGTACCGCAGGCCCATCACGAAGAAGTCGGCCACCGGGTCGTCGGTCTGCGCGATGTCGGTGAGCGCCCGGGTGAAGCGGGCGAACGTCTCGGCCGCGATGGCCTCGATCAGCCCGGGCATGCCCTCGAAGTGCGTGTACACCGCCATGGTCGACGTGCCGGTCTCGGTCGCGACGCGGCGGGCGCTCAGGGCGGGCAGGCCGTCGCGCTCGAGGATCAGGATCCCTGCCTCGACCATCTGGCGTTTCGGGTCGGCGTTCATCATTGCCATCGTCTCATAACGGTGTTATACATAGGCGGACCACGAAATAACACTGTTATAGGGGCATGAACATGGGGAACCGCTATCTCGAGGGCGCTCTCGCACCGATCGACGAGGAATACACGCTGACCGACCTTGAGGTGCAGGGCACGATCCCCGGCCATCTCGACGGGCGGTACCTGCGCAACGGGCCGAACCCGATCGGGGAGATCGACCCGGCGCTCTACCACTGGTTCATCGGAGACGGCATGGTGCACGGCCTCCGGCTGCGCGACGGCAAGGCCGAGTGGTACCGCAACAGGTGGGTGCGCGGGCCGCATGCGGCCCGGATGCTCGGTGACACCCCGCCGACCGGAAACCCCGGCGTCTCGGAGATCGGGGCGAACACCAACGTGATCGGGCACGCCGGCAGGACGCTCGCCCTGATCGAGGGTGGCGTCGCGAACTACGAACTCACCGAGGAACTCGACACCGTCGGCGTCTGCGACTTCGACGGCACTCTGCGCGGCGGGTACGCGGCGCATCCCAAGCGCGATCCCGACACCGGCGAACTGCACGCCGTCACCTACAGCATGCATCGCGGGAACACCGTGCGGTACTCGGTGATCGGCGTCGACGGCCGGGCCCGCCGCACCGTCCACGTCGAGGTGAACGGCAGCCCGATGATGCACGACTTCTCACTCACCGAGCGGTACGTGGTGTTCTACGACCTGCCGGTGACGTTCGACAACCGCCAGGCCGCGGAGATGACGGTGCCACGCGGACTGCGGTTGCCCGCCCGGCTCCTGTTGTCCGCGCTGATCGGCCGCGTCCGCATCCCCGATCCGATCGCCGCCCGGCAGGTCGGGGCGATGGGCGCCGACCGGCGCTTCCCGTACTCGTGGAACCCGCGCTATCCCGCACGGGTCGGGGTGATGCCGCGCGACGGCGACAGCGCTGACGTGCGGTGGTTCGACGTCGAGCCGTGCTACGTGTTCCACCCGATGAACGCCTACGAGGACGGTGACACGATCGTGCTCGACGTGGTGCGCCACCCGAAGATGTTCGACACCGACCATCTCGGGCCGAACGAGGGACCGCCCACGCTCGACCGCTGGACTGTCGACCTCGCCGACGGCAAGGTGCGCGAGTCCCGGATCGACGACCGCGCGCAGGAGTTCCCGCGGATCGACGAACGGCTGGTGGGCAAGCGGCACCGCTACGGCTATGCGCCCGCCGTCGGCGACGCCACCGCGCCCGAGGGCACGCTGTTCAAGCACGACCTGATCGGCGGCGACAGCCGGGTGCGGACGTTCGGTGAGGGAAAGTCTTTAGGGGAGTTCGTGTTCGAGCCGACGTCAGCGGACGCCGACGAGGACGACGGCGTGTTGATGGGGTACCTCTACGACCGGGTGACCGACCGCAGCGAGCTGGCGATCCTGGACGCGCAGACCCTCGAGGACGTCGCCAGGGTGAAGCTGCCGCACCGGGTGCCGGCGGGGTTCCACGGCAACTGGGTGCCCGCGGGGGGAACGTAGTCAGCCCGCGGCGGGCACCGGCATCGGCACCGGCGTGACGAGCGTGCCGTCGGCGAGGAACGCCTCGAGGTTGCGCAGCGTCAGCGCCTCCATGGCGGCCCGCGTCTCGACGGTGCCGCTTCCCACGTGCGGCAGCAGCACCACGTTCTCGAGGGCGATGAGCGCCTCGGGCACATGGGGCTCGTCGGTGAACACGTCGAGGCCGGCACCGGCCAGGCGGCCCTGGGTGAGGGCCTCGACCAGTGCCTCCTCGTCGACGACGCTGCCACGGGCGATGTTGACGAGGTAGCCGTCGGCGCCCAGAGCGTCGAGCACGTCGCGGCCGACCAGCTGCCGGGTGCCCGAACCGCCGGCCGCCGCCACCACCAGCACGTCGACGGCGCCGGCGAGTTCGACGGGCGACGCGGCGTAGGTGTACGGCGAGCCCTCGACCCGGTTGCGGTTGTGGTAGGAGATGGTGCAGCCGAATGCGCTGAGCCGCTTGGCGATCGCGCCGCCGATGCGGCCCATGCCGAGGATGCCCACCCGGGTGTTGCTGACCTGCCGGGTGAGCGGGTAGTTGCCGTCGACGGGCCAGCGGCCGTCGCGCAGGTAGCGGTCGGCGGCCGAGAAGCGGCGCAGCGTGTCGATCATCAAACCGACGGCCGTGTCGGCGACGCAGTCGGTCAGCACGTCGGGCGTATTGCTCACCTGCACACCGCGTTCGGCCGCGGCGTCGACGTCGGTGGTGTCGTAGCCGACGCCGAAGTTGATCACCGCGCCGAGGCGTGGCAACGCCGCCATCAGTGCGGCGTCCACACCGGTGCGGCCCGAGGTCACCACGACGGTGATGTCTGCCGCCTCGGCGCCGAGGAACCGCTCACGTTCGCCCGCGTCCTCGGGCAGCGCGCGGGCGTCGTACTCGGTGCGAAGTGTCTCGGCGAGAGAGGGCTTCAGCGGGCCCACCTGCAGCACGCCCGGGCGGCGGGAAGGATCACGGCGGGTGGCGGTGTCGTCGGTGCTGGGCACGGTTCTCCTCTGTCGGGGCTGTTGTCACCGTAGGCCGGGCCGCGGATACCCGTCCAACTCGGAATTGGCATGGGTTTATACGGAACCTGCATGGATCGACGGCTGGCGTAACCGGCGGCGCATCGCCGACGCCGCCGATGCCATGATCCCGCAGCTCAGACCCACAATTACCGTTACCTAACCTGCCGCGGCGCCGTGTGCCGCGCGTCACTTCCACGCCGCTCCGGGCCGTTCACGCCGGTTGACCCGCATTCCACCCGTCCCTAGCGTGTGGTTGCGATCACACAAGTCATCCACATACGTGGACGCCACATTCGGAGGATTCATGAGGTCCACAACCCCGACCACGCGGCGGGCGCGCCGCGTGCTGGCCCTCACCGCCGCCGCCGCGGCGACCTGTGTGACAGCCGCCGGCTGCACCGTGGCCAACAGCGGACACGGCGGCTACGACCCGAACACCCTGCGCATCGTGCTGCAGCAGGAGCCGCCCACACTCGAACCGTGTGAGAGCTCGCTGACTTCCACCGGCGTCGTGGTCCGCTCCAACATCAGTGAGCCGCTGATCGAACGCGATCCGGGCACCGGCGACCTCGAGCCGCTGCTGGCCACCGGATGGCGCCAGGACTCGCCGAACGTCTGGAGCTTCGACATCCGGTCGGGGGTGACGTTCTCCGACGGGGCGCCGTTCACCGCCACCGACGCCGCCTTCTCCATCGACCGCGCGGTGAACTCCGACCTGCAGTGCAACGTCGACGGCTACGTGTTCGGCGACGACAAGCTGGTACTGGACACCCCGAGCGACACGAAGCTGACGGTCACCACCGAGACGCCCGATCCGATTCTCCCGCTGCGGCTGTCGTTCGTGGAGATCGTCCCGCGCACCACCAGCATGACCGAGAAGGTGCGCGAGCCGATCGGCACCGGCCCCTACGTCATCGGGAACTGGGACTACGGGCAGAAGCTGGTACTCGAGCGCAACGAGACCTACTGGGCGGAGAAGCCGTCGTTCGCCCGCGCCGAATACCAGTGGCGCAGCGAGGGCAGCGTCCGCGCCGCGATGATCACCGGCGACGAGACCGACATCGCGACGGGCCTCGGCCTCGAGGACGGCGCGGGCGATCTCGGCGTGGAGTTCCCCAACAACGAGACCACCGCGCTGCGCATCACCTGTACCGACGCCCCGCTCGATGACATCCGCGTGCGGCAGGCGATCAACTACACCGTCAACCGCAGCGGAATCGTCAAGGCGCTGTTCCGCGACATGGGCGAACCTGCCGCACAGCTGATCCCCGACGGCGTCGTCGGCCACAACGGCGAACTGGCCGCGTGGCCGCACGATCCGGACAAGGCGAAGCAACTCGTCGACGAGGCCAGGGCCGACGGTGTTCCGGTGGACCGCCAGATCCGGCTGATCGGCCGCACCGCGCAGTTCCCCAAGGTCGTCGAGTCCGTCGAGGTGATCCAGAGCGAGCTCGCCGACGTCGGCCTCAACGCCAAGATCGAGATGATGGACACCGCCGGTCAGCTGCAGTTCCAGCTGCGGCCCTTCCCGGAGAACGCCGGCCCGTTCGTGGCGCTGATCATGCACGGCAACCAGGCCGGTGACGCCGCGTTCAGCGTCGACCAGTACATGCGCACCGACGGCGCCCAGAACGGTTGCGGCACTCCCGAGTTCGACAAGAAGATCGACGCGGCGGGCCAGCTCACCGGCCAGCAGCGCCAGGACGCCTACGCCGAACTGTTCGCCGAGGAACCCGACGAGGTCGCCCAGTTCGCGTACATCGCGCACATGACCGGCATCCTCGGCAAGTCGCCGCGCGTGGACTACACCCCCAACTCCGCCACCGGCGACGAGATGCGGCTCGCCGAGATGACACCGGCCCGCGACGGCGCCACCGACCGCACCGACGCCCAGTAAGGAAGGCCGACATCATGTTCCCTTTCGTCCGGCGCCGGATGTACACCAGCGCCCTGCCCCTGATCATCGTGCTGTTGGGAGTCTTCCTGCTGGCCCGGCTCACCGGCGATCCCACCAACCTGTACCTGCCCGAGTCGGCGACACCCGAACAGCGCGCGGAGTTCGCCGCCGCCAACGGCTTCGACAAGCCCTGGCTCACCCAGCTCGGCGACTACTTCACCGGCGTCCTGCATCTCGACTTCGGGTCCTCGCTGCGCACCGGTGAACCCGCCGCGGAGATGGCGCTGCGGGCCTTTCCCGCCACCCTGCAGCTCGCCCTGGTCACCATGCTGCTGGCGATGGTCGGCGCCGTCGTCATCGGCTGCTGGGCGGCCTACCGGCCCAACTCGCTGGCCGACCGGTTCTCCAGTCTGCTGTCCATGACCGCCGCCAGCATCCCGGACTTCTGGTTCGCGATCACCGGCGTGTGGCTGTTCGCGGTGCTGCTCGGCGTGCTGCCCACCTCGGGCACCGACGCGGGGATGCTGTCGTGGATCCTTCCGATCGCCACGCTGATGATCCGCCCGCTCGGCGTGCTCACCCAGGTGGTGCGCGGCGCCATGGTGTCCGCACTGTCGGCGCCCTACATCCGGCTGGCCCGCAGCAAGGGCGCAAGCGACTTCCGCGTCGTCACCCACCACGCGCTGCGCAACGCCGCCGCCCCCGCGCTGACCGTGGCCGGCGACCTGGCCGTCGGCCTCATCAACGGTGCCGTCGTGGTGGAGGCGATCTTCGGTTGGCCCGGTATCGGCAAGCTGATGATCGACGCGATCCTGCAACGGGACTTCGCGGTGCTGCAGGCCGCCGTGCTGCTGACCGCCGTGAGCATTTTCCTGCTCAACATCATCATCGACGCCTGCTACGCCCTGCTCGACGCCCGCGTCCGCGAACCCGCGAAGGTCTAAGGAGCTCACCATGACTCAGATCGATATGGTGCCGGTCAAACCGACCACCGCGATCGTCGGCGAGGCCGACACCGACCTGTCGAAGGGCCGAAACCGGTCCGCATGGTTCCGGCTGCTGGTCAACGACCGCGTCGCCGCAGTCGCGGCCTGCGTGCTCGGCCTGGTGTTCCTCACCGCCGCGTTCGGGCCGATGCTCGTCGGCGACCTCGCCACCGACATCGACCTGGACAACTCAAACCAGGCGCCGTTCACCCTGTCCCACGGCTGGGCGAACATCCTCGGCACCGACCCGCTGGGCCGCAGCATGCTGGCCCGCCTCATCGTCGCCAGCCAGACCACGCTCTCGGTGGCGATCCCCGCGGTGGTGATCTCGGCGGTGATCGGCTCGGCCGTCGGCATGTGGGCCGGCTACCACCGCGGCTGGCGGGAGACCATCGCCATGCGCGTCGCCGACGTCATCATGAGCTTCCCGTCGCTGCTGCTCGCCGTCGTGGTGCTCTACGTGTTCTCCCCGAGCGCCGCGAACATCGTTCTGGTGCTGGCGATCACCCGCATCCCCGTCTACCTGCGCACCGCCCGCGCCGAGTCGGCCGAGCTGCAGAGCCGGCTCTTCGTCGACGCCGCAAGGACATTCGGTGCCAGCGCGCACTCCATCATCTGGCGCCACGTGCTGCCCATCGTGCTGCCGACGCTGCTGACGGTCGCGACGCTCGACTTCTGCTACGTGATGCTCGCCGAGAGCTCGCTGAGCTTCCTCGGTATCGGCATCCAGCCGCCCGACATCAGCTGGGGTCTGATGGTGTCGCAGGGCCGCACCTACCTGCACACCGCGTGGTGGCTGTCGTTCTTCCCCGGCCTCGCCATCGTCATCACCACGGTGTCGGCCACCATCCTCGCCGCCTGGGCGCGCATCGCCACCGATCCCGCCCAGCGGTGGCGGCTCACCGTCCCGCAGAAGAAACTGTCCGGCTTCACCAAGCGTGCAAAGGCACTCTCATGACCGCTGTCGCAGACCATCCGCCGCTCGACAAGGTCGACGCCGACCCGGCGCTCGAGGTCGACGGCCTCACCGTCGACATCCGCACCATCACCGGCACGGTCCGCGCCGTCGACGACGTGACGTTCTCCGCCCACCGCGGCGAGACGCTGGCGCTGCTGGGTGAATCCGGCTGCGGAAAGTCGATGACCGCCACCGCGCTCGTCGGCCTGCTCGAACCCGTCGCCGAGGTGGTGGCCGGCTCCGCCCGTCTCGGCGACGACGACCTGCTGGCCGTCGACCGAAAGACGCGGCGCAGGCTGGCGGGCACGGAGCTGGCGATCGTCTTCCAGGACGCACTGACCGCGCTGAACCCGCTCTACACCGTGGGCACCCAGCTGTCGGAACCGTTCCGCATCCACGAGGGCATGAGCGCCAAGGACGCCAGGCGCAAGGCGGTGGAGCTGATGGCGCGGGTCGGCATCCCGCAGCCGGAGTCGCGGCTGAACTCCTACCCGCACCAGTTCTCCGGCGGCATGCGGCAGCGGCTGCTGATCGCGATGGCCGTGGCGCTCAACCCGACCGTGCTGATCGCCGACGAGCCCACCACCGCCCTGGACGTCACCGTGCAGGCGCAGATCATGGCGCTGCTGCGTGATTTGCGCGCCGAGTTCCACATGGCGGTCGTCCTGATCACCCACGACCTCGCGCTGGTGGCCGAGGAGGCCGACCGGGTGGCGGTGATGTACGCCGGCAACATCGTCGAGACCGGGCCCGTCGCCGAGGTGTTCGCCGACCCGCGGCACCCCTACACCAAGGGGCTGCTCGACTCGGTGCCCGTCAACGCGGTCCGCGGCGAGGCGCTCAAGTCGATCGGCGGGTCGCCCCCGGACCTGCACTCCATCCCCGAGGGCTGCGTGTATCAGGCGCGCTGCCCGATCGCCCGCGACGTCTGCGCCACCACCCGCCCGGCACTCGAAGCCACCGCCGTCCCAGGAGCGCTTGCCGGCGCCGCCGGCCGCAAGGTGGCCTGCCACTTCCCGGAGGAGGTCCGAAATGCCTGACACCGCAACGGACGGCCAGCTGCTGACCGTCCGCGATCTGCGCAAGTCCTTCCGCGTGCCCGGCGGCGGCAAGAACCGGCTGACCGCGCTGGACGGGATCGACCTCGACCTCGCTCGCGGTGAGACGCTCGGCCTGGTCGGCGAATCCGGTTGCGGCAAATCGACTCTCGCGCGCACGCTGATGATGCTCGAGCGCCCCGACTCGGGCACCGTGACGTTCGACGGCGTCGACCCGTTCGGGCTGCGCGGCAAGGACCTGCTGAAGTTCCGCCGCCGCGTGCAGATGGTGTTCCAGGATCCCTACGCGTCCTTGAACTCCCGCATGTCGGCGGGCGACATCATCGCCGAGCCGTGGCGCACCCACAAGTCGCTGTACCCGAACCGCAAGGACCGCGACATGCGGGTGCGCGGCCTCCTCGACCTCGTCGGGCTGGGCGCCAAGGCCGCGGGCAAGTTCCCGCAGGAGTTCTCCGGCGGGCAGCGCCAGCGCATCGGCATCGCCAGGGCGCTCGCACTCGACCCGGACGTGATCATCTGCGACGAACCGGTGTCCGCGCTCGACCTGTCGGTGCAGGCGCAGGTGCTCAACCTGCTCAACGATCTGCAGGATCAGCTCGGCATCTCCTACGTGTTCATCAGCCACGACCTGTCGGTGGTGCGGCACGTGGCGGACCGGGTCGCGGTGATGTACCTCGGCCGCATCGTCGAGAACGGGCCCACCGAGGCGGTCTTCGAACGGCCCAGCCATCCGTACACCGCCGCGCTGATGTCCGCGGCGCCGAAGCTCGACGCCGCGCAGCGCGGCGAGCGGATCCTGCTCAGCGGTGAGGTGCCCTCGCCACTGAACCCGCCGTCGGGCTGCCGGTTCCGCACCAGGTGCTGGCGCGCCACCGACATCTGCGCGGAGCAGACGCCGCCGGTCGCCGCCGACCCGGGGGCCGACGGCCACACCGCGCTGTGCCACCACCCGCTGCAGTCCGAACAGAGCGGGTTGGCGACGATGTCGGCGTGAGTGTCGCCGCGTACTGCGTGATCGCCGCGGCGATCCTGTTGGCCTCCTGCATGCAGGGGTCGATCGGCTTCGGCATGGGGATGCTGGCCGCGCCGTTCGTGGCGCTCGTCGATCCGAGCCTGATCCCCGGGACGCTGATCATGCTCGCCACCCTCGTCACCATCCTGGTGGTGGCGCGCGAGCACCAGCAGATCGATCTGCAGGGCACCGGCTGGGCGCTGGCCGGCCGGGTCCCGGGAACGGTCGCCGGGGCGCTGCTGCTGGTGATGTTGCCGGACAAGGCGCTCGCGCTGGTGCTCGCGGGCGTGGTCCTCGGCGGTGTGCTGCTGACCAGTGTCGGATGGGCGCCGGTGCCACACCGGCGCAACCTGGTGCTCGCCGGCGCGGCGTCCGGCGTGCTCGGCACCGCCACCGCCATCGGCGGCCCTCCGATGGCCCTGGTCTGGCAGAAGGTGACCGGCGCCAGGCTGCGCGGCACGATGAGCGGCTTCTTCCTGGTCGGCTCGGTGCTCTCCCTCGTGGTGCTCGCCATCGGCGGGGAGATCGACCGGCATTCGGTGGTGTCCTTCCTGCTGCTGAGCCCCGCGGTGGTGATCGGCTACCTGCTGTCCCGGCTGATGAACCGGGTGCTCGACCGGCAGCGGCAGCGCTGGCTGGCGATATCCGTCTCCGCGGTGGGCGCCGTCGTGCTGATCGTCCGTCAGATCACGGGATGAAGGAGGGCGTCATGGGCGAGCCTGCCGAGCCGGCGGCCGACCGCAGGGTGAAGTCCGCGGTGCGCACCGTCGAACTGCTCGAATACCTGGCCGCCCGCCCGGACCGGCCGGCCCGCATCCGCGACATCTGCGGAGCGCTGGACATGCCGCGCAGCAGCGCCCACGCCCTGCTGCGCACGCTGGTGGCGCAGGGCTGGGTGCGGTCGGACCCGACCGGCAGCCAGTACGGCATCGGCGTCCGCGCGCTGCTCGTCGGCACCAGCTACCTCGACGCCGACCCGTACCTGCCCGTGATCGCGCCGTTCCTCGACGACCTGCGCAGCGACCTCGACGAGACCTTCCACATCGGCAGGCTCGACGGCGGTGACGTCGTGTACCTCGCGACCCGCGAATCCCGCCAGTACGTACGGACGTCGAACAAGGTCGGCAGGAGGCTGCCGGCCTACACGTGTGCGCTCGGCAAGGCGCTGCTGGCCGAGCGGTTCGGCGCCGAGCGCGACGCCCACATCCCGGCGTCGCTGTCGCCGCTGACCCCGCACACCATCACCGACCGGGCGGTCCTCGACGCGTCGCTGGAGGAGGCGCGGGTGCGCGGCTACGCCACCGAGTACGAGGAGAACACCCCGGGCGTTCGGTGTTTCGCGGTGCCGCTGCGCTACGTCACGCCCGCCCAGGACGCCATCAGCGCGTCGGTCCCGCTGGAGCGTCTCACCGGCGAGCGGGAACGCGAGATCGTCGACGCGCTGCGGATGGTCTGCGACAAGGTGTCCCGGGTGGTCCGGCCGCTGGTCAACGGCGATCGATGGTTCGCAGGATGAGCGTCAAGACTGATTCGATGCCGGTATTGGTCCATGCCCCATTGGTGTTGGACACGCATAGAACGGCGATTCTAGGGTGAGGACATCATGAGCGCGCAGACCCGTACTCCCGTCGTCAGTGAGATGAAGGTCGTGCCCATCGCCGGACACGACAGCATGCTGCTGAACCTCAGCGGCGCGCACGGGCCGTTCTTCACCCGGAACCTGGTGCTGCTCACCGACTCCGACGGCAACACCGGTGTCGGTGAGGTGCCCGGCGGCGAGCAGATCCGCCGCACGCTCGAAGACGCCGCCCCGCTGGTGGTCGGCTCGGCGCTGGGCGCCTACCACGCGACACTCGCCGCGATCCGGACCCGGTTCGCCGACCGGGACAGCGGCGGCCGCGGCGCGCAGACGTTCGACCTGCGTGTCACCGTGCACGCGGTCACCGCGGTCGAGTCGGCGCTGCTCGACCTGCTCGGCCAGTACCTCGACGTGCCGGTGGCGGCGCTGCTCGGCGACGGGCAGCAGCGCGACCGGGTGCAGGCGCTCGGCTACCTGTTCTTCGTGGGGGACCGCACCCGCACCGACCTCGCCTACCGGTCTTCCGCCGACGAGGACGCCGGCGCCGACGAGTGGCTGCGCATCCGCCACGACGAGGCGCTGACGCCCGAGGCGGTGGTCCGCCTGGCCGAGGCCGCCCGCGAGCGCTACGGCTTCCGCGACTTCAAGCTCAAGGGCGGCGTGCTGCCCGCACCGGATGAGGCCAAGGCCGTGATCGCCCTCGCCGACCGGTTCCCCGACGCGCGAATCACCCTCGACCCCAACGGCGGCTGGCTGCTCGCCGACGCCATCCGCACCTGCCGCGAACTGACCGACGTGCTGGCCTACGCCGAGGACCCCGTCGGACCCGAGGGCACGTTCTCCGGCCGCGAGGTGATGGCGGAGTTCAAACGCGCCACCGGTCTGCCCACCGCCACCAACATGATCGCCACCGACTGGCGCGAGATGGGGCATGCGATCCGCACCGGCGCCGTGGACATCCCGCTGGCCGACCCGCACTTCTGGACCATGAACGGCTCGGTGCGCGTCGCGCAGCTGTGCGACGCCTGGGGCCTGACGTGGGGGTCGCACTCCAACAACCACTTCGACGTGTCGCTGGCGATGTTCACCCACGTCGCTGCCGCCGCGCCCGGCGAGATCACCGCGATCGACACGCACTGGATCTGGCAGGACGGCCAGCGGATCACCAAGGCGCCGTTCACGATCGCCGACGGCTACCTCACCGTGCCGGACCGCCCGGGGCTCGGCGTCGACATCGACCACGACGCCGTGGCCGCGGCTCACGAGCTGTACCTGAGCGAAGGCCTCGGCGCCCGCGACGACGCGGCGGCCATGCAGTTCCTCGTCCCGGGCTGGACCTTCGACAGCAAGCGCCCGGCGCTCGACCGATGACGCGCGGATGAAGGTCGTCGTCGGCGACACCAACCTCGCCCCGCACCGCGACCGGTTCGAAGCCGCACTGCCCGACGGTGTCAGCGTGTGCTGGCCCGACGGTGCGGTCGCCGACGAGCTGGGCGATGCCGACGTCTTCGTCGGCGGCCGGTTCAGCGCGCAGCTGGCCGCCGCCGCCCCGAAACTGCGGCTGGTGCACGCCGCCGGGGCGGGCACCGACAAGATCGACTTCGACGCGCTGTCGCCGGACACGCTGGTGGCCAACACCTTCCACCACGAGCAGTCGATGGCCGAGTTCGTCGTCGCCGCGTCGGTGATGCTGCGGCGGCATTTCCTCGAGCAGGACCGGGCGCTGCGCACCGGCCGGTGGGCGACCTCGGTGTACGACCGCTCGATCGCCCAGCCCTCCTCGCTGCGGGGCGCACGGGTCGGCTTCGTCGGCTTCGGTCACATCGGCCGCCGCAGCTGGGAGCTGTTCCGCGCGTTCGGCGCCGACGGTGCCGCCGTCACCGGCCGCGGCACTCTCGACGCGGCCGCCGAGGGGTTGCGATGGGCGGCGGGCACCGACCGGCTCACCGACCTGATGGCCGAGTCCGACGTGGTCGTCGTCTCGGCCCCGCTGACCGAACAGACCGTGGGCATGATCGGCGCCGCCGAACTCGCCGCGCTCGGGCCGCACGGGGTGCTCATCAACGTCGGGCGCGGGCCGCTCGTCGTCGAAAATGATCTTTACGAGGCGCTTTCGTCTCAGGCCATCGCCGCGGCGGCCGTCGACGTCTGGTACCGGTACCCCGATGCCACGGGTTACGGCGCTCCCAGCGCGCTGCCGTTCGCCGACCTGCCGAACGTGCTGATGACGCCGCACTCCTCGGGCGTCACCCGCGACACCTTCACCGGCCGGGCCGACGACATCGCCGCCAACATCGGCAGGCTGCACCGCGGCGAGCCGCTGCACAACCTCGTCACCCGCTGAGGCTCGGCCGGCGAAAGCGCAGCGGTGGTCGTTGATTCGTGAGAATCGCAGCCGTCACTGCTATCTCGCGTCGAACCCCGTCAGCCGGACAGGCTCCACTTCTCGGCGACCCGCCGCAGGCCCTGCTCGGTGAGGCGGCCGAACAGCCGCAGCCGGGCCATCCCGCCGTCGGGGAAGATGTCCAGCCGGGCCTGGGTGACCGGCCGGTCGTCGCCGATGACGAAGCGGTGCCGGGTGTCGGGCTGCAACTCGGTGCGCGGCAGCAGTTCGAACCACTCGCCGTCGGGATCGTCGCGGCCACGCAGCGTCGCGGCCCCCGGCGCGTTGCCGAGGAAGTAGGACGTGTCGAGTTCGGCGAAGTCGAGCACCCCGTGGCCGCCGAGCTGGACCTCAACCCAGTCGTTGCCTGCGTCGCGGCGGCGCGAGGTCTCCCAGCCGTCGCCCATGTGCCGGGCGGTGCCCGGTAGCAGCAGGTTGTTCGGCGAGCTGTAGAACATGTTGGAACACGCGGTGATCCGGCCGCCGTTCTCCAGCGCGGCGAGGTCCAGCGGCAACTCCGCGTACTGCGGGTCGAGCAGTCCCTCGCCGTGCACCCGCAGCCGCGCCACCCCGCCGTCGGGATAGATGGTCAGCCGCACGTGGGTCCACCGCCGGGATGTGGCGACCGGGAACAGGTTCCGGGTGTCGCCGTCGACGCCGGTGCGTTCCACGATCGTGGTCCAGTGGGTGTTGTCGACGAGCTCGGACACCGACGGATGGCCGTAGACGAACGCCGCCTCGACCGAGACCTCCGGCGGGTAGTTGCCGGTGAAGCATGCCGTGTCGACCACCACACCGCGCACGATCCCGGGCACCCCGAGCCGCACGATCGCCGCGTCGTGCGCCTCCGGGCCGGCGTCGCGCCGCCTGCGGGTCTCCCACCCGTCGTAGACCTGCCCCTTGTGGCCGAACGTGGCGGGCCGGTAGGTCGCCGGACCCGGGGTGATCAGGTTCTCCTTCTCGGCGAACAGATCGTCGTTGGCCCACACCACCGCGCCTCCCGCCGAGCGCACGGCGAGATCGGGCAGCGAAAGGAAGTGTGACCGCGACACGGGGCCGGACGGGGTGCTCACGCACCGAGACTAGGGCAGTGGCCTACCAGTTGTGGTAGCCGCCTTCGGGTCCCAGCATGCGTTCCAGGCGGCTGCGGTTGATGCGGGCGAGCTCGTTGCGCACCACCTTGCGCTCGGTGTCGACGTCGTTGTGCAGCCGGTCGACCATCGCGGCCAGCACGTCCGCCGCGCCGAAGCCGTTGACGTACATCACGAAGCCGAAGCCGAACTGCTGCTCGTAGCTGCGCGCGTGCGCGTCCAGTTGCGCCATCACCTCGGGCCGGTCGTCCCACACCGCGCACTGCTCACACTGTGAACGGGCGCTGCGCGGCCGCCGGCCGATGCTCGGATACGCCTGCAGGATCGAGTCGATCGACACCTCGGCCATCGCGAACAGCAGCGCGTCGGCCTGCCGGAACAGTGCGTCGTGGTTGCGGTAGGGCCGGTCGCGCGCCAGGTCGGCGGCCAGCGACACGCTGCCGCAGCACTCGTAGACCGCGTGCACCGCCCGGCGCTGCGGCATCGCGTTGTAGGCGTCGAGTCCGATGCCCTGGTGCATCAGCATGTGCCCCATGGTCCAGCGGCGATGGGACGGTGGCGTTACGCCGCGTTACGCGCAGGCAAATTCCGCGACGGCGGGATCAGTGGCCCTGGGCCTTGAAGCGCTCCACCGAACGCTGTACCTCGGCCTCGGCCTCCTCGCGGCCCACCCAGTTGGAGGCCTTCACGAACTTGCCCGGCTCCAGGTCCTTGTAGTGCACGAAGAAGTGCTCGATCGCCTTGAGCTCGAAGTCGTCGATGTCGCCGAGGTCGCGGATGTGCTCCCAGCGCGGATCGCCCGCGGGCACGCACAGCACCTTGTCGTCGCCGCCTGCCTCGTCGGTCATCTGGAACATGGCGACCGGCCGCGCGTCCAGCGCCGCGCCGGGGAACAGCGACTCGGGCAGCAGCACCAGCGCGTCGAGCGGGTCGCCGTCCTCGCCGAGGGTGTCCTCGATGAATCCGTAGTCGGTGGGGTAGCCGAACGCGGTGTAGAGGTAGCGGTCGAGCTTGACCTTCCCGGTCTCGTGGTCGACCTCGTACTTGTTGCGCGATCCCTTGGGGATCTCGATGACGACCTCGAACTCCACGGCCCGGCTCCTTCTCACGTCGTTTGCGATGCGGGGCGTCGTGACGACGACGCGGGACAACCCTAATGGAGCGGATACCCTCGTTGATGAGGTGCCCGGGGGGGTGCCTGCCGGTGAGCTCACCGGGGCGAGTAGTGGCGAAGGCAGGAACCACGGACGTGATGCGGCCCGCGCGGTGGAAGCGCTCCACCCATGTGGTGATCGGCGCGGCGGTGCTGTTGCTGGTCGCCGCCGTCGTCGCCGTGGCCGGCGTGCTCACCGCGGGCCGCGGCGGTGAGGCCCAGGCCGCCAAACCGCTGCCCACCCCCGTCACCGCCGACCCGGCGATCAAGCCGGTCGCCGACGACGCACCCCGGCCCACGGCACGCGGGATGGCCGCCGCACTGGCCCGCGCGCTGGCCAACCCGGACCTCGGGAACTTCACCGGCCGCATCACCGACGCTCTCACCGGCGACGAGGTGTGGGCCAGGGGCGCCGACATCCCGATGCAGCCCGCCTCGACGAACAAGACGCTGACCGCGGCCGCCGCGCTGCTGACCCTGGACCGCGAGGCGCGCCTGACCACCACCGTGGTCGCGGGCGACCAGCAGCGCGACCGGGGGCTGGTGGTGCTCAAGGGCGGCGGCGACCCCACCCTCTCGGCGGCGCCCGAGGACACCGACACCTGGTACAAGGACGCCGCCCGGATCAGCGACCTCGCCGATCAGGTGCGCCGCAGCGGCATCAACGTCACCGCCGTCCAGGTCGACGTCAGCGCGTACAGCGGGCCCGACATGGCCGTCGGCTGGGACCCGCTCGACATCCCCGGCGGCGACATCGCGCCGATGGCGCCGGTGATGCTCGACGCCGGGCGCACCCAGCCGGTCAGCGACGAGTCGCGGCGGTCCACCACACCGGCGCTGGACGCAGGCCGGGCCCTGGCGACCGCGCTCGACATCGACCCGGCCATGGTGAGCGTGCGGCCGACGTCCTACACCGGCGGCAAGCAGATCGCCGCCGTGCAGTCCCCGCCGCTCATGGAGAGGCTGCGCACGATGATGAACGCGTCGGACAACGTGATGGCCGAGGCCATCGGGCGCGAGGTCGCCGCCCAGGTCGACGAGCCGCAGAGCTTCGACGGCGCGGCGCGGGCCGTCCTGGACCAGCTGGAGGAGGCAGGTGTCGACACCCGGCGCGCCGTGCTCGAGGACTCCAGCGGGCTGTCCGTCGACGACCGGCTCACCGCGCTGACCCTCGACGACGTCGTCGCCGTCGCGACCGGGGACGACCAGCCGAAGCTGCGGCCGCTGGTCGACCTGCTGCCGATCGCCGGCGGCAGCGGCACCCTGTCCAACCGCTACCTCGACACCGTCGAGGGCCGCGCCGCCGCGGGCTGGCTGCGCGCCAAGACGGGCTCGCTCACCGGGACCAACTCACTGGCCGGCATCATCACCGACGCCAGCGGCCGCGTGCTGACGTTCGCGCTGATGTCCAACAACGCAGGCCCCACCGGCCGCACCGCGCTCGACGCGTTCGCGGCGACCCTGCGCACCTGCGGGTGCACGAGATGAGCGGCGCCGAACTCACCGTCGGCCGCGCCGTCGACTGGCAGTTCGCGGCGACCGTCGGCGCGAAGCTCGCCCGGCCCGGCCCGGTCACCACCGACTACACCCGCCGCCAGGCCGTCGACCAGCTGGCCGCCGCGGCCCGCGAGGCCGAACTGCCGGTGCGGGAGGTGACCGGACTGAACGAGGGGCAGGCCGTCACCGAGGCCCGCATCGTCGACCGCGCGCAGTGGGTCCGCGCGGCCACCGGCTCCATGCGGGTGATGACCGGCGGCGGCGACGCACCACGCGGATTCGTCTCCGGACACCTGACGGGCGCGCAGACCGGGGCGGTGCTGGCGTTCATCTCCTCCGGGATCCTGGGTCAGTACGACCCGTTTGCGACCGGGGGTGGCGAGCTGCTGCTGGTGTGGCCCAACGTGATCGCCGTCGAGCGGCAACTCCGGGTGTCGCCCGCCGATTTCCGGTTGTGGGTGTGTCTGCACGAGGTCACCCACCGGGTGCAGTTCCGGGCCAACCCGTGGCTGGCCGACCACATGTCGCAGTCCCTGGCGGTGCTCACCCAGGACGCCGGCGAGGACGTCACCGAGGTGGTCGGCAGGCTCGCCGAGTTCGTCCGGACCAGGCGCAACGGGGCCGACGCCGAGCAGGATCCGAACTCCACCGGGGTGATCGGCCTGATGCGCGCGATGCAGGGCGAGCCGCAGCGCGAGGCGATGGACCGGCTGCTGGTGCTCGGCACGCTGCTCGAAGGACACGCCGACCACGTGATGGACGCCGTCGGGCCGAAGGTGGTGCCGTCGGTGGCCACCATCAGACGCCGGTTCGACGAACGGCGCACGCGCAAACAGCCGCCGCTGCAGCGAGTGGTGCGGGCGCTGCTCGGCGTGGACGCCAAGATGAGCCAGTACACCCGCGGCAAGGCGTTCGTCGACCACGTCGTCGGCCGCGTCGGGATGACGCGCTTCAACACCGTCTGGTCCGGACCCGACACGCTGCCGCTGCCCGCCGAGATCGACGAACCACAACGATGGATCGAACGGGTGCTGTAGCCGCCTTGCGGGCGGCGGTCGCGGCCTTCGCGGCCACGTACGGCGCCGGCGACGAGCGGTGGTGCGTCGCACTGTCGGGCGGTCCCGACTCGCTGGCGCTGACGGCGGCGGCCGCCCCGCTGAAGCCGACCACGGCACTGATCGTCGACCACGGCCTGCAACCCGATTCCGCGCGGATCGCCGACACCGCCGGTGAACAGGCGCTGCGCCTGGGATGCGTTGACGCACAGGTGCTTCGCGTCGACATCGGCTCCGCGGGCGGGCCGGAGGCGGCGGCACGGTCAGCTCGCTACGCAGCGCTGGAGACGGCTCGTGACGCGGCGCCGGTGCTGCTCGGTCACACCCTCGACGACCAGGCCGAGACGGTGCTGCTCGGTCTCGGCAGAGGCTCCGGTGCCCGTTCGATCGCCGGGATAAGGCCGTATGACCCACCGTGGTATCGCCCGCTGCTCTCGGTCCGCCGGGCCACCACCGTGGCGGCGTGCGCCGAACTGGGGCTCACCCCGTGGCACGACCCGCACAACACCGATCCGCGCTTCACCCGCAGCCGTCTGCGCGCCGAGGTGCTGCCGCTGCTGGAGGACGTCCTGTCCGGCGGCGTCGCCGAAGCGCTGGCCCGCACCGCCACCGCGCTCCGCGAGGACAACGACGCGCTGGACGACCTGGCCCGCGACGGCCTCGATGCGGTGGTCACCGGCGACGGACTGAGCACCGACGGACTGGCCGCCCTCCCGGAGGCGATCAGACGCCGGGTGATCCGGCTGTGGCTGCTGGCCGGCGGCGCCCGTGGGCTCACCGACAGACAGATCCGTGGCGTCGACGCCCTGGTCACCGGCTGGCGCGGACAGGGCGGCGTCGCGGTCGGATCCTCGCTACCGGCGCAACGGCTGGTCGCGGGGCGTCACAACGGTGCGCTGATCCTGAGTGCCGAACCGATCGGTCGTTAGCGCTGTAAGAAGTCGAGGGGGCCGACGCCCGACGGCTCACCCTCCAGGATTCGCCATCCCACCTGGACCTGCCCGTTGGTCGCCCCGGTGCGACCGGCGAAACCCTCGAAATAGGTGTGGCAGACGTTCATGTCCCACTTGACGTCGGGTGCCATGCCCCAGCCGCCGACGGGCAGCGGCTGTCCGGGGCACCAGACCCGGCTGCACATGCTGAGCGAGTTGCACTTGGCTTGGGCGATGCCGGGAGTCAGCGCCACGCCGGTGAGGGCGAGTCCGCCCGCGAGCACGGCGCCTGCGAGGAGTCGGGTGCCCATCTTGTGAGTGGTCATGCGCGTCCTATTCTCTCTGCGCCACACCGTGTGGCGTCGTGGACATAGCTGACCCCACCCGCCCGGCTACCGATCCCAAGATCAGCGGCCGGAACGCGAAACCGTCTCGGTTTTCCACGCCCTCGTGGTGGTCGGACGCGCGCGGGCATGGCACGCTGTGGACGTGTCTGCGCAATCAGCCGAGTTGTATCCCGGGGACATCAAGTCGGTGCTGCTGTCCGAACAGCAGATCCAGGAGCGCACGGCCGAACTCGGCGCGCTGATCGCCGAGAAGTACCGCGACCACATCGGCCCCGACGGGCAGGACCTCCTGCTGGTGACGGTGCTCAAGGGCGCGGTCATGTTCGTCACCGACCTGGCCCGGTCGATCCCGCTGCCCACCCAGCTGGAATTCATGGCCGTCAGCTCCTACGGCTCGTCGACGTCGTCGTCGGGCGTGGTCCGCATCCTCAAGGACCTCGACCGCGACATCAACGACCGTGACGTGCTGATCGTCGAGGACATCGTCGACTCCGGGCTGACGCTGTCGTGGCTGCTGCGCAACCTGGCCCAGCGCAGGCCGCGGTCCCTCAACGTGTGCACGCTGCTGCGCAAGCCCGACGCCGTGCGCGCCGATGTCGAGATGGCCTACGTCGGCTTCGACATCCCGAACGAGTTCGTTGTCGGCTACGGCCTCGATTACGCCGAGCGGTACCGCGACCTGCCCTACATCGGCACGCTGGACCCGAAGGTCTACGAGGGGTAGACGATGACCGGCACCGCGCTCCGGATCTGCCCGCTGTGCGAGGCCACCTGTGGACTGACACTGACCGTCGACGACGGCGCCGTCACCGCCGCCCGCGGCGACCGCGCCGACGTGTTCAGCGCCGGCTACCTGTGCCCGAAGGGCGCCGGCTTCCCCGAACTCGACAACGACCCCGACCGGCTCACCGCACCGCTGGTGCGACGCGACGGCGAACTGGTGGAGACCACCTGGGCCGAGGCGTTCGCGGTTGTCGCCGACCGGCTGGGAGCGGTGCTGCGTGAGCACGGCGGCCCGTCGGTCGCGGTGTACTTCGGCAACCCGAGCGCGCACAGCATCGCGGGCGCGCTCTACGTCCCGCTGCTCGTCAAGGCGCTCGGCACCCGGCAGGTGTACTCGGCGAGCACGCTCGACCAGATGCCCAAGCACGTCTCGGTCGGCCACCTGTTCGGCAATCCGATCGCCTTCCCGGTGCCCGATCTCGACCGCACCGACCACCTGGTGATCATCGGCGCGAACCCGTTGGTCTCCAACGGAAGTGTCACCACCGCAGCCGATTTCGGCGGCAAGCTGAAGGCGCTGCGCAAGCGCGGCGGAACGCTGACCGTCATCGACCCGGCGCGCACCCGCACCGCCGAACTCGCCGACCGCCACCTCGCCCCGCGGCCGGGCACCGACGCCGCGCTGCTGATGGCCGTGGTGCACGTGCTGTTCGACGAGCAGCTGGCCACGCCCGAACCCGCCGGCCGCGGCGCCGGCGTCGACCAGGTCCGTGCGCTGGCCGCCGACTTCGCACCGGAGGCCGTCGCCGCGCACTGCGGTGTGGCCGCCGACGAGATCCGTGCGCTGGCCCGCGACATCGCCGCCGCGCCGAGCGCCGCCGTGTACGGCCGCCTCGGCACCTCGACCGTCGAATTCGGCACTCTCGCCAGCTGGCTCGTCGACGTGATCAACATCCTCACCGGCAACCTCGACCGGCCCGGCGGCGTGATGTTCCCGCAGTCGCCGGTGTCCTCGGCGCCGCGGCCGCACCGGCCGGGCCG
>NZ_JAUMSQ010000439.1:0-4087 GCF_030519285.1 Mycolicibacterium arseniciresistens | reverse complement strand
CGCGCTGCCCGGTCTCGGGGTGGTGCGCGACGGACAGAAGTGGGTGGCGCTGGCCGTCCCCGGCTACGCGCTTGCCGGCGCCGGTGCGGTGATCCTGCTGCGACGGTGGCTTCCGGGCGCTGCGGTCGCGGCGGTGTGCTGCGCGGCGCTGATCGCGACCCTGCCCGACCTCGCGTGGGGCGTCGGCGGCCGGATGACCGCGGTGTCCTACCCGGACGGCTGGCGCTCGGCGGCGGCGCTGATCGATGCCGATCCCGGCCCGGTGGCCGTGCTCCCGCCCGACAGCATGCGCCGCTTCGCGTGGGCGGGCCCGGCACCGGTGCTCGATCCGCTGCCCCGCTGGGTGCGTGCGGACGTGCTGAGCACGGGCGACCTCGTCATCGGTGGCCGGACCGTGCCCGGCGAGGGCGCGCGGGCCCGGGAGGTGCAGGACATGGTGCTGGGCGGGGCGACCCGCGAAGAGCTCGCCGCCGCGGGCGTCGGCTGGGTGGTGGTCGAGTCGGGCTCCGGCGACCTCGACCTGCCCCTGGCCTTCCGCGACGATGACCTCACGGTCTACCGGGTGGGCGGCTCCGCGCCCCCGTCGCCGCACCGAGCGCTGATGTTCGCCGTGCACCTGGCCTGGCTCGCGGTGCTGCTGGCGGGGGCGGCGGGCACCACGCGGCGACGGCGACGGACGGGCGCGAGTTCTACACCAGGGCAGTGATCGTCGCGCAGTCGCGACCCTGGTGTCGACGTCGCGCGGCTATCGCGGCTTCTTCGGTGCGCCGCGGCCACGCGGCGGCGGTGGGGTCTTGGGTGTGGCGGCCGCGCCGCCTCGGCCGGTGAACCGGCCGAGGGTCGACACCCCGGGCATCGTGGAAACGGCGTTGAAGACGTCGTTGCCGGTGTTCACCAGCGATTCGAGCTGGGGCAGCACCGCGTCCATCGTCCGGATCATCGGGTCGGCCAGCGCCAGGTACCGCTCCGCGCGGTCGATGGCCGAATTGAGCCGTTCCGTCGCGGCGACGAGGTTCTCGATCAGGTCCGGCAGCTGACCGACGAGCTCGAGCGACGCGCGCGAGCCGCGGAACGCGTCGTTCACCGCTCCTTGGGCCGTCTCGGCCGCGAACTGCGCAGCGGCCTTCACGTCTTTGGGGCCTGGGACCTTCGGCGGCGGAGTCATGTGTCAACTGTGCGCGACGACGCCGTCGATCAAGGTGCTTTTCGTGGCATTCGGGACGGTCGACGCGCACCGAGTGTGGCTACTGTGTGAGCCGTGAAGGTCGCGATCCTGGACGACTACCAGGGCGTCGCGCTGGAGCTGGCCGACTGGTCGCCCGTCGCGACGCGGGCCGAGATCACGGTCTTCGCCGATCACGTCGGTGACCCCGACGACGTCGTGGCGCGGCTGGCGCCGTTCGATGTGGTCTGCGTGATGCGGGAACGAACACCGTTGCCGCGCAGCGTCCTCGAACGACTGCCCCGGCTGAGGATGATCGCGTCGACCGGGTCGCGGAACGCGTCGATCGACACCGTCGCCGCGCAGGAGCGCGGAATACACGTCAGCGGGACCGGTGGCTCCGCGGCCGCGACAGTGGAGCTCACCTGGGCGTTGATCCTGGCGAGCGTCCGCGACGTCGTCGGCCAGGCCACCTCGGTTCGTCGCGGCGGCTGGCAGACCTCGATCGGCCGCGAGCTCAGCGGCCGGACACTCGGCGTCCTCGGTCTGGGCCGCATCGGCACCGCGGTGGCACGCATCGGCGCCGCGTTCGACATGCGCGTCGTCGCCTGGAGCCCGAACCTCACGCCCGAGCGCGCGGCGGCCGCAGGCGCCTCGTGGGTGAGCAGGGACGAGCTGTTCGGCCTCGCGGACGTACTGACCATCCATCTCGTGCTCGGCGACCGGACCCGTGGCCTCGTCGGCGCCGACGACTTCGCGGCGATGAAACCGACTGCCCGCCTGGTCAACACGTCGCGCGGACCGATCGTCGACGAGGCGGCCCTCGTCGAGGCACTGCGGAACCACACGATCGCCGGCGCGGCGCTCGACGTGTTCGACACCGAACCGCTGCCCGCCGACCACCCGCTGCGGGTGCTGCCGAACGTGCTCGCCACACCGCACGTCGGTTACGTCGCCGAGAACCAGTACCGCACGTTCTACGGGGAGGCGGCAGCGGCGATCGGGCAGTGGCTGGACGGCGCGGCAGTGCCTTAGACCAGGCCGCTGACCATCCGCCCGTCGCGGACCGCGTGCAGCACCTCGTGCATGGCGTCGGCGCTCTGCCGCCAGGAGAACTCACCGCTGCGGGTCTGCGCCTTGGTGCCGAGCTGGTCGCGCAGCACCGGGTCGGTCAGCAGCCGGTCGAGCCCGTCGACGAGCCCGGTGAGGTCGTCGACCAGCAGTCCGGTGACGCCGTCGACCACCGAGTCGACCAGCCCGCCGGAGTGCCGGTAGCCGATGGTGGGCACGCCGTGCTGCGCGGCCTCGATCACGGCCAGCCCCCAGCCCTCCTTGCGGGACGGCAGAACGTGCACCCAGGCATGTTGCAGCGCAGCGTGTTTCGTGTGGTCGTCGACGTGGCCGTGGAACGTCACGGCGTCGGCGATGCCCAGGTGCGCGGCGTGCTCGACGAGGCGCTGTCGCCACCAGCCGTCGCCGAGGATGTCCAGGTGCAGGTGCGGGAGCCGGGGCCGCAGTGCGGCGACGGCGTCGAGCGCGTCCTCGATCTGCTTGTGCGGCACCAGCCGGGACAGCACGACGACGCGCGGCTGCCCGGCACGCTCAGCGGTCAGGGTGTGCGGCGGCGCCGCGTCGACGCCGTTGCGCACCACGGCGACCCGGGCCGCGTCGACGCCGAGGTCGGTGAGGTCGCGGGCCGACGGCAGCGAGACCGTGACGTACTGGTTGCGGCGGTGCGCCCGCGGAGACAGCGTCGACTCGACGAACCAGCCGAGCCGCGACATCAACGGACCCGCCACCGGCCACTGCTCGCGGTGGCAGTGGTGCACCAGCACGGCCACCCGCCTGCCGTACGCCAGCCTGGCCATGAACGGCACCCCGTTCTGGGTGTCGACGACGACGTCGGGCCGGACGCGGCGCAACGGGCCGAGGCCGATACGCGCGAGCACCATCGCCAGTCCCGCCCACACGTACACCGAGTGACGGCCGCCGGCGCGGCTGATGTGCACGCCGTCGACCGTCTCGCGCCGGGGCGCGCCGCGGTAGCGCGCGGTCCGCAGGGTCACCCGGACGCCGTCGGCGGCCAGCTGGGCGCCGATGCGTTGCAGGTAGGTCTCGCTGCCCCCACCCTGCGGGTGCCCGGTGTCACGCCAGCACAGCAGCAGGACGGAGCGGACCGGGGCAGACATCGGGCGCCAGCTTATCCGGCGGCGAACTCGGCGAGCTTGGCGTCCACGGCGGCGGTGTCGGGCGAACCGTAGATCCTCGGATCGTCGCTCTCGACGGTCGCCATGAAGGGGCAGTCGGTGGCGGGGCCGTTGACCGTCCCGAGGTTCTCGACGACCCTGCCGGACTTGGCCTCGTGCACGGTGATCTCGTACTCGACCGCGTAGTGGTCGGCGACCTCGCCGTCGTCGAATTCGCAGGTCCCGGACTTCACCTCGGTGCCTTCGACGCGGGTCACACAGGCCACGGCGTTGATCGTCGACCACCGCTTGTCGTCCGCGGAGTACGAGCCCTCCAGCGTGACAGTGGTCCAGTCTTCGCCACCGAACATCCCGGTCGTCTGGCGGAACGCGGCGATTGTGTAGGGCTCCCGGTAGGCGGCGGCGTTGCTCACCGAACCGTCGCCGCACACGACGTCGAAGTCCGATGCGCCCGTCGCGGTGGTGGCGTTCGCCGCGCGCTGCTCGTCGCTGACTTCGTCACTCCCGGAGCGCACGACCAGCAGACCCAGCACGACGACCACCACGACCACCACCGCCGCGGCCACCAGCCCGATGATCAGTCCGGTGTTCTTCGACGGCGGACGCGGTGCGGTCGGCGGGGCCCACGGCTGTCCCTGCGGAGGAGGCCAGTGCGGCGGCGGCGCCCCCCACTGGGGTTGCCCCTGCGGCGGTCCCTGCGCCGGCCCCCATTGCGGCG
>NZ_JAUMSQ010000438.1:0-4099 GCF_030519285.1 Mycolicibacterium arseniciresistens | reverse complement strand
GGTGATGATCATCCACTGGTGGCCCCAGCGCTTCATCTGCAGGAATCCGATCGCCGCAGCGCACCGCATCGCGAAGACGGTGATGATCATGCCCATCACCATCGCCTTCTCGCCGGGACCCGCGGCACCGCCGACCCACAGTTCGTTGTAGTGCCAGAAGTATCCGGCGTCGAACATGTGGCCCCACCCGACCATCAGCACCCGGTTGATCAGGGTGTGATTGGCGACGAGATCCAGTGCCCAGCCCAGACTGTTGAGCATTCCGTCGATGAGGACGAGGTAGCCGATCAGGGTGACGATCATCGGGCGCACCGACAGCCCGGCCCGTAACGCCTGGCGCTGCAGCCATACTCCGCGCATGAAGATCGGGAATCCGATCAGGCCGGGCGCCCACATTCCCATCAGTGCGGCGCCGACGATCATCCACTTGTCGGCCCGCCGTTGCGCGAGGCGCGATTCGTCGTGGTGCTCATCGAACGACACCGACCCGCCCGGCGGCGCGCCCGCCACCGCCGCCCCAGCCGCCGAACGCCGGCCGAGCAGTGGCAGGTTCACAGGTCCCACCACCCGCGGCTGAACGACATGTACAGCTGGATCAGGAACATCACCAACAGGTAGCCGTAGATCGCGACCTGGAAGACGATGAGTGCCCGCTTCCGCTTCTTCTCTCTCTGGTCGACCATCGGAAATCCCTTTCTAGAGTGGTTGCGCGCTGGAGGTATCGCTCATCAGGCTGGCGGCCGCGACCTCCCGCAGGCCGTCGTTGATCGCGCCGTCGGTGCTCAGCGGTGCCAGGATGCTGGCTTCGGCCGCTTCGAGTTCGCCTGCGCCCGCGGCGATCAGCTGCCCGGCGGTGACCAGCACCCGGGTGGACGGCGGCTCGAAGTGGAAGGCCTGATCGGCGGTGCGGATGGCGGTCGCGCAGTGCACCAGTCGCCGCGCCACCGCAGAGTCGATTCCGGTCTCCGCGACGATCACCTCGGCTTCGCGTTCCGCGGGCAGATAGTTCATCGGCAGGGTGACGAACCGCTGCCGGAACGAGGGTTTGAGCTCCTTGAGTGAGCTGCGGTAGGCCGGGTTGTACGAACAGACCAGCATGAACTCCTCGGGGGCGTGTACCACCTCACCGGCCCGGTCGAGGTACAGCGCGCGGCGGTGATCGGTCAGCGAGTGCAGGATCGCCAGCGAGTCGTGGCGGGCCTCCACCACCTCGTCGAGGTAGCAGATGGCGCCGGTCTTCACCGCCCGGGTCAGGGGCCCGTCGGTCCAGACGACGTCGCCGCCGGTCACCATGAACCGTCCGACGAGATCGGAGCTCGTCAGGTCGTCGTGGCAACTGATGGTGACCACGGGCCGGTTGAGCAGCGACCCCATGTGTTCGACGAACCGGGTCTTGCCGCACCCGGTCGGTCCGGTGAGCATGACCGGGATCCTGCGCGTGTATGCCTGCTCGAACAGCTGGACCTCGTTGCCGTTCGCGTAGTAGGTGACTGGCGTCATCTCTCCCTCGGATCGTCGGCGGTCATGCGCTGACCAGTTCGCGGTGGACGTGTGCCAGCACCCTCGGCAACTCCTCCACGCGCCGGATGCGTTGCGAGCGGCGCGGTCCGAAGACCTCGGGTAGCGGATCGACCCGGGTGGGCCCGACGCCGACGTAGTACACCGAGACGCCCGCGTCGTTGGCCTCCTCGACCGCGTGCGCGGCGTCGGCCCAGGCGTAGCGGCCCTCGTAGCCCTCGTCGGAGATGAGCCCGTCGCCGATGACGATCAGCAGTCTCCGCTCGGACGGCTGCGCCAGCAGGCGGTTGGTGAGGTGGCGCAACGGGGCCCCGAGCCGGGTGTATCCGCCGGTGGTCAGCCCGAGGCTGCCGGGCGGGACGAAGCGGGCCTCCTCGAACTCCTTGAGGCAGCGCACCTCGACCCGGTGCCGGGTGTTGCCGGTGAAGACGAAGATGCCGTGCCGCTCGCGGGCGTTGGTCATGGCTCGCGACAGCGCGTCGGCGCAGGCCAGTTCCAGCCGGAAGATCCGGCCACCGTGCACACCGAGTGACGAACTGCCGTCCAAAAGCAGCGCGGTGCTGACGTCGCGGTGACGCGGCAGCAGTTCGCGGAACACCCGCGGTTCTCCCGCTTCCCCCGTCCTGCGGTCCATGTAGTGCCGGACGTACTGGTCGACGTCGAGATCCGAACCGTCCTCCAGACGACCGGTCATGGCGCGGTGGGTGTGCTCCTCGAACCACTTCCGCAGGTCGGCCGACTCGATTCTCGACTCGCCGACGTGTGCGTCGCGCGCCCGCTCCAGTACGGCGACATGATCCGGCAGGAAGCTCTTCGTCCAGGCGTTCCACTCGGGATACGGGATCCCCGGGCGGTGTTCCGGGGTGACGTCGAGGTCGCTCTCGTCGGGCCGGCTCGGCGGTGGCAGGTTCGGGTTGCGGACACCGCCGTCGCCGCCCACCGGCACCGAGTGCGGCTGGGGCATCCGCTTCTGCGTCGTGGTCCACGGCAGTCTGCCGAACTGCCTGCGGAACTTGTCGATCAGTCCGTCGGGCGCCGTGTACACCGACGGGAGCCGCCCCAGCAGCGGATCGTCGATGAGTTCGGTTCGCCGCTGCGCCATCTCGACGGCGCGCTCGATCATCGAGCGGGCGTCCATGTCGGCATCACCCGCATCCAGCGCGGGCACGACACGGCGGAACTCCGGAATCAGGCCCGGCCATCGGGAGGCGACCCAGCCGAGTGCGACTCCCGCCTCGACGAGCGTCAGCGCGTGCAGTTCCCGTGCGGACAGCTCATTGAGCCGGTAGGCCGCCAGCCGATCCTTCGACGGCGCACACTGCAGCGCGACACCGCAGGTCAGGGTTCGCCGCGACCAGTTCCGCACCGTCGGCGGATACGGGACGTGCACGAAGGTCCGGCCCGCGTTCAAGCTGAAGGCGCGGTGCGTGCCCGTCACGAGTCGCGCGCCTTCGCGGCGCTCGTCGCTCAGTGCCACCGCCGTGAGCGAGCAGCTCCGCTCCATCTCCATGGCCGCCATGTCGGCGAGTTCGGTCACCGCCGGCCACCTCCGACGGCCGGCGCCGAGCGGGACGCGGTCAGAAGGTGCCGATGTTGGAGAACATCCAATACCAGAACCAGATGATGAGTCCCGTTCCGCCCCAGGCGGCGACGTAGCGGAGAATCTCCCAGATGTAACCCATTGTGCGGCTCCCTCGTTGTGGTTTCGGAGGTCGATGGCGGGTCGCAGGGGCGGGAAGGTCTCACCGGACCTCCAGACCTCGCACCGCGGAGGCGACCAGCCCGGTCAGCACGGTGTCCCTGGTCGCGCGGTCGTTCGTCGCGGTGAGCACCCCGTAGATCCCGAGGAGGTAGAACACGGCACTGTCGAAGGCGTCGACCTGCGGGTGCAGCGCCCCCTCGCCCCGCGCCCGTTCGATCTCCCGGACCAGCAGCACGATGACGGGATGGTCGGTCCAGCCGTCCGCAAGCGGTCGTGACGGCGAGAAGTGGGACGCCAGAATGTCTTTGAAGAGGCTCTCACCGAGCCGTTGCTGAAGACCGGTGACCAGCCGGGCGACCTCCGTCAGAGTGGCCGACAGATCGTGGGGGGTGTCCAGGAACCGGGTGAGTTCGGCGGCAACACGCGACTCCTCGCGGCGTTCCAGTTCGAGCAGCACGTGGTCCTTGGTCGGGAAGTGGAAGTAGAACGTCCCGTGTGCGACGCCCGCCGCGGCCACGATGGTGGACACCTCGGCACCGGCCATACCCGATCGCTTGAACTCGGCGACCGCCGCACCCAGGATCCGCTCCCGCGTCTGCCGCCTGCGCGACTCGCGCGTGGTCGGCTTGAGGTGTGGCGTCATTGTGAGCTCAGTTCTATCGCTGTTACTGATTCAAGTCAATGACTTGTCGATATTTCTGCCCCCGGACTTGCCAGAAGCGGCTGTGCGACGGCGGTCTCACCTGCACTGTGTCGACATTCCAGATCAGTTCGCCGATACCGGTCACTGACTGGTTTCAACGAACGAAGGCCGACCTTCGGCCACCCGGCTGCGCGCTCAGTCGGAGAAGATCTCGCGGTTCACGGTGTGCAGGTACG
>NZ_JAUMSQ010000437.1:0-4117 GCF_030519285.1 Mycolicibacterium arseniciresistens | reverse complement strand
CCGGGTCAGCACGGCGGCCAGCTGCGCATCGTCCCCGCGCACGACCACCCGCCTGCACCGGTCGACCTCGTCGAGTTCGACCGTCGGCAGCATCCGCAGCGGCCGCGGCGCCGGCCGGTCGCCGCAGCGCAGCACCGCGACGTCGGTGGTGGTCAAGGAAAGCTCCTCGCAAACGGGTATGTGTCCGGTCGGATAAGGTAGCTCACCGGCTGCACACGTCATTTTCACGCACTGAAGCGGAGAAGCCATGCCGGCAATCGTGCTCATCGGCGCCCAGTGGGGCGACGAGGGCAAAGGAAAGGCCACCGATCTGCTCGGTGGGCGCGTCCAGTGGGTCGTGCGGTACCAGGGCGGCAACAACGCCGGGCACACCGTGGTGCTGCCCACCGGCGAGAACTTCGCGCTGCACCTGATCCCGTCGGGCATCCTGACGCCCGGGGTGACCAACGTGATCGGCAACGGCGTCGTCGTCGACCCGGGGGTGCTCCTCACCGAGCTGAGAGGGCTCGAGGACCGCGGCGTCGACACCGACCGGCTGCTCATCTCGGCCGACGCCCACCTGCTGATGCCGTACCACGTGGCGATCGACAAGGTGGTCGAGCGATACGCGGGCAGCAAGAAGATCGGCACCACCGGCCGCGGCATCGGACCCTGCTACCAGGACAAGATCGCGCGCATCGGCATCCGGGTCGCCGACGTGCTCGACCCCAATCAGCTGACCGAGAAGATCGAGGCGGCACTGGAACTCAAGAACCAGATGCTGGTGAAGATCTACAACCGCAAGGCCCTCGACGCGGCCGAGGTGGTGGACAACCTGCTGGCCCAGGCCGAGGGGTTCACCCACCGCATCGCCGACGCCCGGCTGCTGCTCAACGCGGCCCTCGAACGCGGCGAGACGGTGCTGCTCGAGGGTTCGCAGGGCACGCTGCTCGACGTCGACCACGGCACGTATCCCTTTGTCACGTCCTCGAATCCGACGGCCGGTGGCGCATCGGTCGGATCGGGTATCGGGCCAACCCGCATCACCACGGTGCTCGGCATCCTCAAGGCCTACACCACCCGCGTGGGATCGGGCCCGTTCCCCACCGAGCTGTTCGACGAGTACGGCGCCTATCTGGCCAAGACCGGCGGTGAGGTCGGTGTCACCACCGGGCGGCCGCGGCGCTGCGGCTGGTTCGACGCGGTGATCGCCCGGTACGCCACCCGCGTCAACGGCATCACCGACTACTTCCTGACCAAGCTGGACGTGCTGTCCAGCCTGGAGACCGTGCCGGTGTGCGTGGGCTACCGGGTGAACGGCAAGCGCACCGACGACATGCCGATGACGCAGTCCGACATCGCGATCGCCGAACCGATCTACGAGGAACTGCCGGGCTGGTGGGAGGACATCTCCACCGCGCGCGAATTCGACGACCTGCCCGCCAAGGCCCGCGACTACGTGCTTCGGCTCGAAGAGCTTGCCGGAGCCCATGTTTCGTGTATCGGTGTCGGCCCGGGACGTGAGCAGACGATCGTGCGCCGCGACATCCTGGCGGCAAAGTGACTTCCCGAGCGGGAGTCGAGGCATGACAGACGACCCGCGGCTGGTCGATCCCGAATACGACAGGCACGGCGGGTTCCCGAACTTCGAACGCGCCGATCCCGGACCCGGTTTCGCGCGGTTCCTGACCGCGATGCGGCGCGCTCAGGACCTGGCGGTGTCGGCCGCTCCGGACACCGACACGTGGGAGAAGGCCGCCGAGCACGTCGAGGCGCTCGTCGAGTTGCTCGACCCGTTCGAGGCCGCCGAGGGCGTCGGCCCGGCCAACCGGGTGCCGGAGTTGCCGGGCGCGGGCAGCCTGTTGATGGCGCCGTACCGGGTGACGAAGTTCGACGCCGAGGCCGTCGAGCTGACCGTGCAGTTCAGCCGTTTCCACGTCGGCGGCAACTACGCGGTGCACGGCGGGGTGCTGCCGCTGATGTTCGACTCGGTGTTCGGGATGGTCATCCACGCCACCGGCAGGCCGATCAGTCGCACCGGCTTCCTGCACGTCGACTACCGCAAGGTGACGCCGATCGACACCACGCTGACGGTGCGGGGCTGGGTCCGCGAGGCACAGGGCCGCAAGTCGTTCGTCAACGCCGAGATGCGCGATCCCGAAGGGAATCTGCTGGCCGAGGCGAATGGCCTGATGATCAGATTGCTGCCCGGACAGCCCTGAGCGTGACACCATGACCGCGTGGTCGACAATCATCTGCGCAGGCTGACGACGCCCAAGGCCGCGGCGGCGGCGGGGGTGCTGTTCGCGCTGTTGTTCGGCGCCGCACTGATTCTCATCCGCACGGCGCTGCCCGAGGGCGGCGCGCCGGGTTCACAGTGGGTCGACGGGGCCAGTGGCCGGCTGCGGTGGGCGTCGGTGCTGATGCCGTTCGCGGGCATCGCCTTCCTGTGGTTCATCGGCGTCGTCCGCGACGGACTCGGCCGCTACGAGGACAAGTTCTTCGCCAGCGTGTTCATCGGCAGCGGACTGCTGTTCCTGGCGATGATGTTCACCACCGTGGCGGTCGGCGAGGGCCTGATCGCCACCAGGGCGGTGTCGGAGAATTCCGCGGTGCACGCCGAGGTGGTGGCGTTCGGGCAGACACTGCTCAACGCGCTGAGCAAGACCTACGGCGTGCGGATGGCGGCGGTGTTCATGATCTCGCTGGCGACGATCTGGCTGCGCACCGGGCTCATGCCGCGTCCGCTGGTGTACGCCACCTACCTGGTGGCGGTGGCCCTGCTGCTCGCCGGTGACGTGAGTGCGTGGCTGGTGCTGGCGTTCCCGGTGTGGGTGCTGCTGGTCAGCGTGCTGCTGCTGGCCCGCGCCGGCGTGGTGCACTGGGGCGACCACGAGGCGGGCGAGCGGCGCTAGCCGCCGGCGGCCGCTCGGACAAGATCGCGTTTGACGGAATCCGTCGTGGGTACGCGTTATTAGATGTCTGGGGTCACATCATCAATTCTTCTCATCGCCGATCCAGGTGCACCGGCGGCAATGGCCGAACGTCTATCTGAATCGCTCCCGGAGGTGCTGCCCGAAGGTAGCTCTGCCAAGCGCGGGTGGGACGTGTCCATGCGCCGCGAGGCGTACGCGATCGACGAGCACGATGGCGTCCCTGATCTGGTCCGCACCATCGACCCGGCGGGTGAGGACGCGGACATCGTCTACTTGACGGACCTCGCCCGGCGCGTGGGGACGACGCCGACGATCGCCGACATCAGCGTGCAGCACCGGTTCGCGGTGATCTCTATTCCTGCGATGGGCGGCGTACGCCTCGATCACCGCGTACGTGCGATGGCGAGGACGGTGGTGGCCGAGGTACTGCAGTCCGGCGAGCCGGACGGCTCGGCGAAGCGACTGACTCGCACTGAGAAAGACGGCGTGGTGCGCTACTCCGCGCCGTCTGCGCTGTCACGGTTACGGCTTCTCTCCGGGATGGTCTACGCGAACCGCCCGTGGCGGTTGGTCTCCGGCATGTCCAAGGTGATGATGGCGGCGTTCGCCACCGGGGCGGTGAGCCTTGCCTATCCGACGATCTGGCAGTTGTCCGACACCATGGGCCCGTGGCGGATGATCGCGGCGACGATACTCGCGAGCGCCGCGATGATCGCCTGGCTGATCCTGGACCACGAGTTGTGGGAACGCCCTGAATCGGCCGATGAACGGGAACGCGCGGGGCTGTACAACGCAGCGACGGTGATCACGCTGACACTCGGCGTCGCCATCTTCCATGTCGCGCTGTTCCTGCTGTTGTTGGTGACCGCCTGGTGGACCATCCCACCGGGGTTGATCGCTCAGAACATCGGCCATCCCGTCGACCTGTCGACCTTGTTGCAGCTGGCGTGGCTGGTGGCTGCCATCGCGACCCTGGGTGGTGCTCTCGGGTCGGGGATGGAGGATGACGAAGCCGTGAAGTCGGCGGCCTACGGCGTCCGGCAACGCCAGCGGTTCGACAGGAAGAACTGACGCCCGGCCCCCACCTCACGGTGCCAGCTGCACCACCGGCGCCGGGTCGAGAACCGGCGGCGCAAGCGGAGCCAGCGGCTGCAACACCGGCTCGGCGGGCGGGTCGGCCGGTGCAGGAGCGGGTTCGGCGG
>NZ_JAUMSQ010000436.1:0-4213 GCF_030519285.1 Mycolicibacterium arseniciresistens | reverse complement strand
CACGGCCGCGACCCGCTGCGCGCCGGTCACTGCTCGCCGGCCGCCGAGCCACCCGGGACGACGGCCTGATGGGCGTCGCGCTGCTGGCAGGCCCGGCCAACGTGATCATGCAGCTGGCCCGGCCGGGCGTCGGCTACGGCGTGTACGAGAGCCGTGTCGACAGCGGCCGCATCGACCTGCACCCGGTCAAGCGCGCCCGCACCACGTTCACCTACCTGGCCGTCGCGACCCGTGGCACCGACGCGCAGAAGGCGGCCTACCGGCGCGCGGTGAACACGGCGCACGCGCAGGTGTACTCGACCGACGAGAGCCCGGTGAAGTACCACGCGTTCGACAAGGATCTGCAGCTGTGGGTGGCCGCGTGCCTGTACAAGGGCGGCGTCGACATCCAGCGCATCTTCATCGGCGAGATGGACGACGAGACCGCCGACGAGCACTACCGCGACAGTGCGACGCTGGGCACGACGCTGCAGGTGCCACTGGAGATGTGGCCGGCCGACCGTGCGGCGTTCGACAAGTACTGGCAGGAGTCGCTCGACCAGGTCCACATCGACGACACGGTGCGCGAGTACCTGTTCCCCATCGCCGCGGGCCGCATCCGTGGCGTCCGGCTGCCGCGCGCCGTCCAGCGCCGCCTCGACGCGGCCAACCTGCTGATCACCACCGGCTTTCTGCCGCAACGGTTCCGCGAGGAGATGCGGTTGCCGTGGGACGCCGGACACCAGCGCCGGTTCGACCGCCTGATGACCGTGCTGCGGACAGCGAACGACCTGGCGCCGGGCTTCATCCGGCAGTTCCCGTTCAACGTGCTGCTCAAGGACCTCGACCGGCGCATCCGCACCGGCAAGCCGCTGGTCTAGCCGGGCTCACCCCTCAGCTCGAGTCGTTGAGAGACAACATGTCTGAGAATCGCCTACGCTGAGGCCGGTAGGGCGGCCGGTGATCAGACCGGTCGCGGACGCAAGCGCGCATGACCGGTCCGGAGGTCGGGATGTGGAGGACGGGATCCACCGAAGTCGGCTGTCCGGCCGGGGTCGTGGAGGTCAACCGGCTCCCTCCGCACCGCGCGGGCGGATTCACCTCGCGCAGTGAACCGTTCGGATTCGGGGTGTCGTTCACCGGCCACCGCGCGGCGGAGATCCGCGTGGGATCGGGGGCGTCGCACGTCCGGTCCTTCGCTGCGGGCACGGTCGGGTTGACCGGGCCGCGCAGCATCACCTGGCTCGACGTCGCCGAACCCTCCGAGAGCGTGGACATCCGTCCGGACCCGGCGTTGCTCGTGGCGGTGGGCGCGCGCACCGGCTGCCGCTGGGCTGACCTGGAGGAGTACCGCCAGCTGCCCGACGACGACGTCATCTGGGGCACGTGTGTCGCGTTCCGCACGGCAGTCCTTCGCGGCGCCGCGGTGGCGCCGTCGGCCGCGTCAGCACTGATCGCCAATGTGGCGGTGCACGTGGCAGTGACCCATCTCGGCGGTCGGCGCCCTCGTGGGCACGGCGGCCGGCTCGACGCCGCCACGCTGAGGCGGGTGGGCGTCCACCTGCGCGCCCATCACCGCCGGGTGGTGACGCTCGACGAGATGGCCGCCGTTGCGTTGATGAGCCCGTACCACTTTCACCGAGCATTCCGGCGGACCGTCGGTGTCACACCGGCGACCTGTGCGATGGCCGTCCGGATGGAGCGTGCGCACCGTTCGCTCACCGCCGGCGTCACGGTGCGCGCGACCGCCGACGAGATCGGCATCGCCGACCTGTCGCAGTTCCGCAGGACGTACCGCCGGTTCTTCGGCGATCTCGCCCCAGCGTTCTGAGGCGGGCCCCGTGGTGTCCACCGGACCGATCTTGCTCATTTTGCGTTCGCTCGGTGCCCGGTGCCGGCCGCCGTACTAGCGTCGGTCCGGTCACGGCCGAGAAGCGCTGCTCGCGGAGGGACCCTGATGAAGACCGTGCTGGCGACTGCAGCAGTGCTGATGTCGACGTTCGGGATGACGGCCGTTCCCGGCGCGGCGCATACCGGCTCGTTGACCGCCGAGGATCGGTCGGCGATCACCGACACGGTCACGGGTGTCGGGCTGTTCGCGGATCTGCGCCAGTGGGAGCGGGTGGGCACACTGCTGGCCGACGAGGTGACCACCGACTACGTCAGTGTGTTCGGCGGTGAGGCGGCCACAGTGACGCGCGCGGCCCTGCTTGGGCAGTGGCGCGCCACGCTCGGCGGTCTGGACGCCACCCAGCACCAGATCACCAACGTCGTGGTCTCTCCGGAGGGCGCTGGAGCGATCGCGCTCTCACACGTACGAGCCTCGCACTGGTTCGACGGGCGACCCTGGACGCTCGGCGGGGTCTACACCCACCGTCTGCAACGCGGGCCCGCCGGCTGGCAGGTCACCGACATGGCGATACAGCGGCTCTACGAGGAAGGCGACCGCGGCGTACTGCAAGCCGCGGCACGGTCATAGGACCCCTCATGCGATATCGACTCCTGGGCAACAGTGGCCTGCGTGTCTCCGAGATAGCCTTGGGCACAATGACGTTCGGTGCCGAGGGGTGGGGGACCGGGGAGGACGAGGCAGGCGCCATCTACTCGGCCTTCCGCGACGCCGGCGGCAACCTCGTCGACACGGCGAACGAGATCTACGCCGAGGGCCGTTCGGAGGAGTACCTCGGCCGGCTCATCACCGGGCACCGCCACGAGGTGGTCATCGCCACCAAGTACACCGACGCGCCGCCGGGCACCGACCCGAACGCCGCAGGCAACAGCCGCAAGTCCATGGTGCAATCGGTCGAACGGTCGCTGCGGCGGCTGGGAACCGACTACGTCGATCTGTTGTGGGTGCACGCCTGGGACTTCCTCACGCCGGAGGCCGAGGTGATGCGCGCGCTCGACGACCTGGTCCGCTCCGGCAAGGTCCTGTACGTGGGGATCTCGGACGCGCCGGCATGGGTGGTGGCGCGCTGTCACACGATCGCGGAACTGCGTGGCTGGTCGCCGTTCGTCGGCCTGCAGATCGAGTACAACCTGATCGAGCGCACTCCGGAGCGCGAACTCCTTCCCATGGCCCGCGCACTCGACATCACCGTGGTGGCGTGGTCACCGCTGGCTTCGGGGATCCTCAGCGGCAAGTACGCCGGCGGCGGGGCAAGCCAGGGCGGCCGGCGCCTGGACACCGTCAGCTTCCGAGAACTCGACGAGAGAAGCCTGGCGATCGCCCGCGCCGTCGGCGACGTCGCCGCCCAGCTGGGATGTTCGTCGCCGCAGGTGGCGCTGGCGTGGTTGCGTCAACGGCAGCCCGCACAGGTCATCCCGATCATCGGCGCCCGCACGGTGGCGCAGTTCGAGGACAACGCCGGATGTCTGCTGGTGACGCTCGACGCCGACACGATGACGCGCCTCGACGAGGTCAGCGCCGTGTCGATGGGTTTCCCGACCGACTTCCTGGCCACGACGAGTCAACCCACCTACGGCGGCATGCTCGATCGCATCGACTCCCACCGCGATCGCGGAATGTGGCCCGCGCCGGAGTGAACGGGCGAGCCGAGCGCGTCACGACGGCGCCCGCCAGGAGATCAACACCCGACCCATCATCAGCAGCCGCACCGTCGCCCCTGGCAGTTCCTCGGCGACGTGGCGCCTGAGCGTGCGCACGTCGTCGCGCGGCGGCCACACGATCGGTGCGGTGTGCTCCCACTTCGTGCGGACCAGGAGCATCGCGCCCGTCGCCACGAAACTCCGCACGGCCCAGGGCAGGTGACGCCATCCGGGTCGGGCGAGCGCCCCGACGGCAAGGGTCCCGCCCGGCGCCACCAACGACCGCAGTCGCCGCAGTGCGGCCCGGGTGTCCGGGAGGTGGTGCAGCGCGGCGTTGGACACCACCGCGTCGAAGCGGCCGAGCCCGTCCATGGTGAGCACGTCGCCGTGCAGCCATTCGACGGGTGCGTCGGGAAAGCGCTCACGGGCTCGCTGCAGTACCGGGGCGTCGACGTCCACCGCCACCACCCGAGGCACCCGCCGCGCCAACCGGGCGGCGAGGAACCCGTCGCCGCAGCCCACGTCGAGCACCGACGCCGCGTCGGGCGGCACACACCGGTCGATGGTCGCGTCGTAGTGGATGTTGACGTTCCACGGAGCAGCCACGTGCGCCGAGACTACGGTTGTTGACGGGAATCGGCGGGTGGTTTCAGGCGGTGGATGCAACACCGGGTGGATTCGATGG
>NZ_JAUMSQ010000435.1:0-4322 GCF_030519285.1 Mycolicibacterium arseniciresistens | reverse complement strand
GGGCGACGAGCTGGCCGCGGCGGCCGACGGGCACGGCAGCGCCACGCTGATCGTCGGCGAGAGCGGCATCGGCAAGACCGCCCTGGCCGCCGAGATCGCCCGCACTGCGGAGAGTTCGGGGGCGGCGACGATCTGGATCGGGCACCGGGCGGCGGCCGACCTGTCGCCGTCATGGACGTGGAACCAGGTGCTGCGCGAGCTCGCCGGACGCACCGGCGCCCCGGTCCATCAGGCCGCGCCGCCCGCCGACGGCGACCGCCGGATGGCCGAGGCGATGGCCGCAGCCGTCGCCGCCCTGGTGCGGGAGCCGACCGTCGTGGTCCTCGACGACGTCCACCTCGCCGACCCGCTGAGCCGCGACACGCTCGCGGTACTCACCGGCGCACTCCCCCGGCTACCGCTGCTGGTGCTCGCCACGTGGCAGCACGGCGATCCCGCACGCCCTGGCCTCGAGCTGTCGCGGCTGCTCGCCGGGGCCGACCTGCGCTCGGTGTGGCTGCACGGCCTCGACGCCGAACGCACCGCCGAGCTGGTCGAGCATCTGAGCGGCGTTGCGCCCACCGGCGCGGTGGCCGACCAGCTGGTCGCGCGGACCGGCGGAAACCCGTTGTACCTCACCGAACTCACCCGGCTGCTGATGGAGCGCCGCCAGCTCGACGGGGTGACCGCGGCGCTGTCCGACGACGGCGTCCCGCCCGCCGTCACCGGCGTCATCGCAGGCCGGATGGCCGCGCTGCCGGCGGACACCGCGAGCGCACTGAACGCCGCGGCGGTACTGGGCCTCGAGGTGTCGTCGACCCGCGTCGGCGCGGTGCTCGGCGTCGCGCCGGACGTCGTGGAGGACCGGCTGGCGGCGGCGGTCAACGCCGGTGTGGTGGTGCCCGAACAGCCCGGCCGCTACCGCTTCAGCCACGGCATCGTCCGGGACGCCGTCATCGGCCGCCTCGACCCCGGCGACCGCAGCCGGCTGCACGCCGACATCTCCCGGGTGCTGCTCACCGACGCAGGCGCACTCGACGAGGACGCCGTCGCGGGAGCCGACCACGCCTGGCGGGCGGGGGTCCGGCTGGACGCTGAAGCCGCGCTGACACTGCTGGCGCGGGCCGCCACCACGGCATGGAGCCGGTCGGCCTACCGGGAGGTGGCCGAGCTCAGCCGGCGCGGCCTTCAGGTGTGCGGGCGGCTGCCCGACGGTCCGGACCGGCTGCGGCAGGAGGCCGACCTGTGGCTGCAGCTGGCGTCGGCCGAGGCGGTGGTGACGGGCCAGACCTCGGCCGAGGTGTCCGCGGCGTTGCGGCGGTCCCACGAGATCGGTTCGCAGATCGGGCATGTGGCCGTCGAGCGGGCGCTGCGCTGCCTGGAGGCCTGCGGGGCGGGCCGGTACCGCGAGGGCGCGGTGATGGCCGACGGGCTGATCGAGCTGTACACCGACACCGGTGACGCGGTCGCCGGATCGGCCGGGTACTACCTGCGCGGGCTGACCGATTTCGCGGCGGGCGACGTCGACGGCTGCCTCGACCGCATCGAGACGCTGCTGCACGAACTCCCGGCGGTGGACTGGCGCCGCCACGGTCACATGGCCACCTTCGACGTCCGCGGTTACGGCGTCGCGGCGTGGGCGCATGCACTGCGCGGTGAGCCGGAGCGGGCACGAGCACTCGTGGCGACCGGCCTGGAGCTGGCCGAGGGCCGCAACGACACCTTCGGGGCGGCGATCCTACTCACCTCGCAGCTGCAGGTCGACGCGATCCGCGGCAGCCATGCCTGGCTCGCCGAACAGGCCGAGTCGACGGTCGAGCGGCTGACCGGGTGGGGGTTCGATCAGCTGGCGGGTACGGCGCGGATCATCGGCGGCTGGGCCCGCGCGCTGGGGCCTGCGGGCGAGGACACCGCCGAGGAGATGCGCGACGCGATCGCCACCCATTCCCGCGACGGGACACGCATCTTCCTGCCGCTGTACTACGCGCTGCTGGCCGACGTGCAGGCCGCGCGCGGCGACGTCTCCGGCGGTCGGGCGACGCTCAACCGGGCCGAGCTCACAGCGTTCGCCACGGGTGAGCGGGTGTGGGACGCCCAGCTGTCCGGACGCCTCGCCGCGCTGCGGCAGCGTCGCGACCACGGCCGCGCCGACGACGCCGGGCGGATCGCCGAGTAGCGCGTCAGTTCAGCCGGATGGCCACCGGGATCCCAGTATCGAACCAGTACCGGTGCAGGCGCCGGATCTTGCTGCGCGTGGGCATGCCGCGAAGGTGCAACAGGCACTCCCCGTAGTCAAACGGGTAGACGGTGTCGCAGATCGCCGCGCGGGCGCGGGCGAGGTCCGGCTCGTCGGTGATCTCGGCGGCCACGCCGCCGAAGGTGCCGTCGCCGATCCGCAGTCGAACCCTGGGATCGGCGCGCATGTTGAGCACCCAGGCCTGCACCGCATCCGGTCTGCTGACAGCGAGGTGCGGCGGCCGCAGCGCGACCAGGTATACGCGGTCACCCCGCCGGATCACCCGCACGCATTTGCTCCGGGGTATCCCGGTTCGGCGGCCGGTAGTGGTGAGCACCCCGTAGCCGGCCGGTGGCCGACGTTCCAGCAGCGGCAACATCGCAGCGCTGAGTAGCCGGCCGTCGCGGCCTGTGCGCAGCAGTCGCCGGTGCGAGGACACCTCGGCGAGCGCTGCGTCCCTGACCGACAGGGGCGGCGCAGAACCGGCCGTGCTGCCCGGGGCCGAGCCGTCGCCGGGGCGCTCCCCCACACGCGCGGCGACCACATAGCCGCCCGCAGCAATCAGCAGTGCGAACTTGGTCGAGGCCGCCAGGTGGGCGCGGCGCGCGTTGACTGCAATCCGGCTGCCGCTCAACACCTTCAGGAGCGACAGGCCTTCGACGGCGTCACCCGCCACGGCGCCCGCCACCATCAGCAGCGGTGTCGGCGAGTGGCCCAGCATCCGCCGCGCACGGTCGACGTGCAGGCCGACGAAGACGCCGTAGGTGGCCATGTAGCCGAAGTCCAGCCACAGGGACGTCCGCGCCGCGCGCCGGCCTCGGGGACCCCAACGAGTCATGATGCTTTCGGCGCGGGCAGCGGTGCGCGCCAACTCGAACGGGATGATTCCCGGCCCGCCGGTCCCGCGCAGCCGCCGCTCGAGGACCAGCATCAGCGCGGTGTAGCCGAGGAAGGCGATCGTTGAGTCGCGGATTCTCGCGCCACGTATTCCCGTGAGCGGCGCCGGATGATGCGGGGGTTCTCTCGGGGTGTCGGTCACGTCAGTCCCATGTTCGATGCCTACCGAATGTTAAGGCTGTGCGCCGCCGACGTGCCGCAGAAGCCCCGAAGTCGTGATCGGTAGTGAGCTCGCGCCGAGAGGCTCTGTCATGCATCCCGGCCGGACCCGTCGGGACGGGAAACCATGAGAGGAAGACATGAAAGCGACCCGCATCGGAATCGCCGTCACCACAGCCGTTCTTGCGATCTCCGCACTGAGCGGCTGCTCGAAGGCCACCGAGATCAGGGACGTCGCTGCCCAGGCGGCCGAGCAGGTCGTCACCTCGGGCACCGAGAAGATCACCCAGGCCGCAGCGGGCGGCGACCTGTTCACCGCCGAAGGCATCGACGCGGCCTACGCGGCGGTCTCGGAAAAGGTCGGCGCCGATCCGATGCAGGTGGTGGAGGTGACGATCATCTCCGGCGTCCTCACCGTCCAGGCCATCGACCCGAACGCCCCGACCGAGCTCAACCAGTGGAGCTACACCGCAGGCGTGGTCGGGCCGTCGCGCCCCGTCGACTACGGCGACGATGTCGAAGCGCTCGGCGAGAACCTGTTCTCCGTGAACGAGGTCGAGACGGGCGCCATCGCCGCGGCCGTCGACGGCGCGGTGACGATGAGCGCGATCCAGGGCGGCGAGGTGCAGAGCGTCATCATCAAGCGGAACATCCCGTTCGACCCGAGCGTGACCATGTTCATCAATGTCGAGGGCGAACGCAGCAGCAAGCAGGTGCGCGCCGACGTCTCGGGCACCATCACCGACGTCGTCTGAGCGCTACACGACAATGGTCACGAGCCCGAAGGTTCGTGACCGTTGTCAGTTGCGGGATCCCCACTGCGAGGGCGAATCGACCAGGACGCGGTGACCGCAGTGGACGCGAGGCAATCCGCCACCGCTCGCTACGCGAACGCGTTCACGTGGACCACGTCGCGCCGGGACGCGCAGGCGGTGGCGAGCGGCCGCACCGCGTCCCCGACACGACGACGGCCCCCGGTTTTCCGGGGGCCGTCGTCGGATGGGTGGTGTTACTTGACGCTGACGGTGACCGTCGGGCTGAAGGTGGAGTT
>NZ_JAUMSQ010000434.1:0-2880 GCF_030519285.1 Mycolicibacterium arseniciresistens | reverse complement strand
GGTGGGCGGTGGTGGCGCTGCTGCGGCGGCGGGGATCGACGGTGCCGCACGGTCCGGCGATGTGCGCGGCGACGGCCGCCGCGGTGACCCTCGCCGTCTTGTGAATTCGGCGTGATCTCGAGCGTTGAGCGCGCGGAAGCACGCCGAAGTCGCTAGTGGTCCTCGCCGCGCGGGGGTGCGTCGAGGACGCTGTGGTCGTCGACCACCTTCTGCAGCGCGCTCACCCAGTGGTCGTAGTAATGCCACTCGCCGCGTTGCGCCTCGGGGGCGTCCTCCCAGCGGCCGATGGTCTCGATCAGGCTCTGCTGGAAGTCGTTCCAGTCGTAGTGGCCGAACTCCGACAGCGCGAGCGCCAGCCCGAACGCACGGCGCTGCCACTCGTGGTCGAACTGCGGGGCCGCCGCGTCCGTGGTGCAGGTGTCGTGGAGTCTCATGACACCGGTCCTGCGAGCCCCACACCCATCATCGATTCCGTGGTGACCAGGTCCATCAGCATCTCGTCGGTGAAATCGTCGGTGCCCGAGGGACGTTCGGGTATCACGAACCAGCGGGAGTGGCCGCTGCTGTCCCACACCTTGATCTCGGTGTCCGCGGGCAGGTCGACACCGACCTCGCTGAGCACCTTGCGCGGCTCACGCGCAGCCCGCGAGCGGAACACCGGATCCTTGTACCAATAGGGCGGCAGGCCGAGCACCGGCCACGGGAAACACGAGCAGAGCGTGCAGATCACCAGGTTGTGCACACCGGGGGAGTTGGCCACCGCCTGCAGATGCTCACCCTCGGCGCCGGCCATCCCGTCGGGCAGGTCGAGTTCATCGATGGCAGAGGGGGTGTCGTCAACCACCCGGGCCGCGAAACCGGGATCCGTCCATGCCTTCACGACGATCTTGCGGCCGTTGAGCGGTGTCATCTCCGACTCGAAGTAGGCCAGCACCTTGTCCACCGTCTGCGGGGTGATGATGCCCTTCTCGACCAGTAGCGACTCGAGCGCCGCCACCTTCGCCGCACTGGTCTCCTCACGGTCGTCGGGATAGGAGAACTGCCCGCTCATCTGACTCCTTCCAGGTAGGCCTCGAACAATTCGGCGTAGAACGTCTGCAGTCCCGGTTCGGCACGCGGACCGAACATCTCCTCGGGGGTGAAGCCGACGATGTAGATCGGCATCGGGTCGCCGATGCCGTCGCCGGTGTGGGTGAAATAGCCGTAGTCGCCCTCGAAGACGCGCTCGACGGTGCCGAGCCGTCCGCGCAGGTGTCCGGGCAGCCGAGTGTGCGCGCCGGCCGGGACGTTGGTGATCCGCACCTGGTCACCGACTGCGAACTTCGGGTGGGCGACGTCGCGCCGCGGGCTGTCGCCCCGGCGCAGGTACGCCACCACCTGGTCGTCGATGGCAGGCTCCACTGCCGAGGTGTCCTGCTCGGCGGCGCTGTCCAATTGGGCCTGGCGAGCCGCCAGTTCGGCTTCGTCGAGGTAGCCCTTGTCGATGAAGAATTGCGTGATGCCGCCGAGCCACTTCTCGTAGTAGCGGAACTTGAAGTAGTCGAACGGGTTCATCGCCTCGGCGCCGGTGCGCAGGTCCGCCCACGTCCATTCGTCCTTGAACGCGGTCGGCACCTCGTCGATCGGATACTGCGGCAACGCCGAGCCCAGGTGGTTGGACAACCCCATCATCGCCACGTGGATGCCGAAGATCCGTTTCTCCCAGTCCTCGACGAACACCCGCTTCTCGAGGTTCAGCGGCTCCGGAAGTCCTTCGAGACCGCCGAGGTTGTGCTGCAGTTTCATGACGCCGGGCTACCTTCCGTCGTGGTCTCCACCGCGGTGTCGCGGGTGAGCAGCGTCGCCACGTACTCCGAGAGCAGCCCGAACGACGCACCGAGCACGCACGCTGTCGCGGCGACCAGGCCGGGATGGCTGATCGTCGTCACGGTGACGGCGTTGCCGGTGCCCGCGACCGTCGACACGGTGGCTGCGAAGCCGACCACCACGGCCGGAGTGGTCGACAGCAGCGGCACCCAGGACGCCTGGACCATCACGGCGCTGCCGACGCCGACCGCCAACGCGACGGCGAAGACGCTGCCGCCCAGCAGGTGTCCGGCGTACAGGCTGGCCGAGGCGATGACGACGCCGACGAGGTTGCTCGACAGGGAACGCACCCAGCCGGCGACGCCACCGCCGACGAAGAAGAACGAGGCCCACGTCAGGAACACCACCCAGATCGGGACGGTGATGACCTCGGCGGTCAGCGCCACCGCCACTCCGCCGAGCACGCCGATGCTCAGGGTGAGCGCTGACCGGGAGTCCATGCATGGACTGTGCCGTCAGTGTGTTTCCAGGCGGTGACAGTGGTTTTGCGATTGCGGTCGATCGCGCGGGGCGGCGGATCAGGCGGTGAAGACGCCTGCTCGGTACGCGCCGTGGATCGGCGAATTACGTCCGGGAAACCCGACGTGGGAAGATGGGACGCGTGTTGCGTTGGACCACTGCCGGGGAATCGCACGGCCGCGCCCTGGTGGCCATGCTCGAGGGCATGGTCGCCGGTGTGCACGTCACCTCCGAGGACATCGGCGCCCAGCTGAAGCGCCGTCGACTCGGCTACGGCCGCGGCGCCCGGATGAAGTTCGAGCAGGACCAGGTGACGGTGCTGGCCGGGGTCCGGCACGGCCTCACGCTGGGCGGGCCGATCGCCATCGAGATCGGCAACACCGAATGGCCGAAGTGGGAGACGGTGATGGCCGCCGACCCCGTCGACCCCGAGCGACTAGCGGACTTGGAGGATTCAGCCCGCAACGCGCCGCTGACGCGGCCCCGGCCCGGCCACGCCGACTACGCCGGCATGCTCAAGTACGGCTTCGACGACGCCCGTCCGGTGCTGGAGCG
>NZ_JAUMSQ010000433.1:0-1443 GCF_030519285.1 Mycolicibacterium arseniciresistens | reverse complement strand
GCCCGCAACGCGCCGCTGACGCGGCCCCGGCCCGGCCACGCCGACTACGCCGGCATGCTCAAGTACGGCTTCGACGACGCCCGTCCGGTGCTGGAGCGCGCCAGCGCCCGCGAGACGGCCGCCCGGGTCGCCGCGGGCACCGTCGCGCGCGGCTTCCTGCGTGAGGCCCTCGGCGTCGAGGTGCTCTCCCACGTCATCTCCATCGGCGCGAGCAAGCCCTACGACGGGCCGCCGCCGCAGCCCGCCGATCTGACCGCGATCGACGACAGCCCGGTCCGGGCGTTCGACAAGGACGCCGAGGACGCGATGATCGCCGAGATCGAGGCCGCCAAGCGCGACGGTGACACCCTCGGTGGCGTCGTCGAGGTCGTGGTGTCCGGGCTCCCGGTCGGCCTCGGCTCGTTCACCAGCGGCGACAACCGCCTGGACAGCCAGTTGGCCGCCGCGGTGATGGGCATCCAGGCGATCAAGGGCGTCGAGATCGGCGACGGTTTCGAGACCGCGCGCCGCCGCGGCAGCGTCGCCCACGACGAGATGTACCCGGGTCCCGACGGTGTGCTGCGCTCGACCAACCGCGCGGGCGGTCTCGAGGGCGGCATGACCAACGGCCAGGCGCTGCGGGTGCGGGCCGCGATGAAGCCGATCTCCACCGTGCCCCGCGCGCTCGCCACGGTCGACATGACCACCGGCGACGAGGCCGTCGCGATCCACCAGCGCTCCGACGTGTGCGCGGTGCCTGCCGCCGGTGTCGTCGTCGAGACGATGGTCGCACTCGTCGTCGCCCGCGCCGCGCTGCAGAAGTTCGGCGGCGATTCGCTGGCCGAGACCCGGACCAACATCGACTCCTACCTGCGGGCGGTCGCCGAGCGTGAGCCCTCGGGTCACGCGGCGCAGGCGTCGGGCTGATGGCACCCAAGGCGGTGCTCGTCGGTCTGCCCGGCTCGGGTAAGTCGACCATCGGGCGCCGGCTGGCCAAGGCGACCGGACTGGCCCTGCTCGACACCGACGCCGCGATCGAGCAGACCACCGGCCGCACCATCGCCGACATCTTCAGCACCGACGGCGAGCAGGAGTTCCGCCGCATCGAGGAGCAGGTCGTGCGCTCGGCGCTGCAGACCCACGACGGTGTGCTCTCGCTCGGCGGCGGCGCCGTCACCACACCGGGCGTGCGCGAGGCACTGGCCGGCCACACCGTCATCTACCTGGAGATCAGCGCCGCCGAAGGGGTGCGCCGCACCGGCGGCAGCACCGTGCGACCGCTGCTGGCCGGGCCCGACCGGGCGGAGAAGTTCCGCGAGCTGATGGCCGCGCGGGCGCCGCTGTACCGCCGGGTGGCCACCATGCGGATCAACACCAACCGGCGCAACCCCGGGGCGGTCGTGCGCCACATCGTGGCCCGCCTGGACGCCGCACCCGCACCGGTGCCGACCGGGAAGCCGGTCG
>NZ_JAUMSQ010000432.1:0-4347 GCF_030519285.1 Mycolicibacterium arseniciresistens | reverse complement strand
GGCCCGCGGCCGTCAGCTCCGCGGGCAGCGAGCGGCCCGACGCCACCGACGCCGGGCGGGTGACCAGGCCGCGGTCCTGCAGGCTGCGCACGACGGTGTTCATCGCCTGCGGGGAGACGTACATGTCGCGGGCGAGTTCGGCGTTGGAGCGGCCGGGCGACTTCGACAGCACCCGCATGCACAGGTATTGCGGGAAGGACAGTTCGAGCTGGTCCAGCACCGTGGCGGTCACCTCGGTGCGCAGCGCGTAGGCCACCCGGTGCAGCAGGTAGCCGAGCGGCTGGTCCTCACGCGCATCCATATCAAGCATATTGACATATATCAACCTTGTTGATAAACCGGGGGTATGACGAATCCTCCCGAAGAGCTGAACGTGATGTTCGAGTCGGCCTACCGCCGCGACGCCGGCGACCTGGGCGCGGGCAACCGGCCGCCCTGGAGCATCGACGAACCGCAGCCCGAGATCGCCGCGTTGATCGAGGCGGGCAGGTTCCACGGTGACGTGCTCGACGCCGGCTGCGGCGAGGCGGCCGTGTCGCTGCTCCTCGCCGAACGCGGCTTCACCACGGTCGGCCTTGACCAGTCGCCGACGGCCATCGAGCTGGCCCGCGCCGAGGCCGCCCGGCGCGGACTCGCCGACGCCACCTACGAGGTCGCCGACATCAGCTCGTTCACCGGCTACGACGGCCGGTTCGGCACGATCGTCGACTCGACGCTGTTCCACTCGATGCCGGTCGAACTGCGCGAGGGCTACCAGCAGTCGATCGTGCGCGCCGCGGCGCCGGGTGCGTCGTACTTCGTGCTGGTCTTCGACGCCTCGGGCATGCCGGCCGAGAGCCCGATCAACGCCGTCACCTCCGAGGAGCTGCGCGACGTCGTCGGCAGGTACTGGGAGATCGACGAGATCCGGCCCGCCCGCATCCACGCCAACCTGCCCGCGGAGATGCCCGTCGCCGACGTCTTCGGCGTGACGGATCTGCGCGACGAGGCCGGTGGCCGCAAGTCGATGCCGGCGTGGCTGCTGACGGCCCACCTCGGCTAGGCGCGTCGGCTATCCGGTTTCGGTGCGACGGGCCATCCCGGCGAGCATCCCGTCGGACTTGCGGGCCATCACGCGGGTGACCACCCACTCGATGACCTTCGACACCGGCCCGGCGCTGACCCGCACGGAACTGGTCACCGTCACGTCGGTCGACCCGTTGCCGGGCCGCAACGTCCACCGGTTCGACACATCCCGCAGGATCTTGGGCAGGCCCTCGATGTCGTAGGCCAGCGCCCTCGGCGCGTCGAACTCCGTGATCGTCTCCACGAGGGTGTCGCGCCCGACCTTGACCCGGCGGCTGGTGCCGAGCGGGCCGTCGGACCCCTGGTCGAGCACGCTGGATTCGGTGACCTCGTCGGCCCAGGTGCTCAGGGCGCCGAAGTCGGCGAGGACGTCGAAGATCACCTGCGGAGGCGCAGCGATCGTCCGGCTGCGGGAGATGGATGCCACGGGGCCCATCCAACCGCAGCGCGGCGGGGATCGCCGCCGAATCCACCGCCGCGCCCGCCCGTCGACGACCGAAGCCGTACGATTTGGCAGGATCAGGGGAGCCGTCCCCCCGCGCATGTGTCGGGATGGCTTCCTCGCGCGAGCACCCCGAAGGAGTCGGATGGCGGCAACAAGCGACATCTCGACACCGCCGATCCGGCCGATGTACACCCGTGTCCTGCTCAAGCTGGGCGGTGAGATGTTCGGCGGCGGGCAGGTGGGCCTCGACCCGGACGTGGTGGCCCTGGTCGCCCGGCAGATCGCGGAGGTGGTGCGCAGCGGCGCGCAGGTCGCCGTGGTGATCGGCGGCGGCAACTTCTTCCGCGGCGCCCAGCTGCAGCAGCGCGGAATGGAACGCACCCGCAGCGATTACATGGGCATGCTCGGCACGGTGATGAACAGCCTTGCGCTGCAGGACTTCCTGCAGAAGGAAGGCATCGACACCCGGGTGCAGACCGCGATCACCATGGGCCAGGTCGCCGAGCCCTACATCCCGCTGCGGGCCCGCAGGCACCTCGAGAAGGGGCGGGTGGTGATCTTCGGCGCGGGCATGGGGCTGCCGTACTTCTCCACCGACACCACCGCCGCCCAGCGCGCTCTCGAGATCGGCGCCGAGGTGGTGCTGATGGCCAAGGCCGTCGACGGGGTGTTCACCGCCGACCCGCGCGAGGATCCGGACGCCAAGCTGCTGACGGCGATCACCCACCGCGAGGTCATCGACCGCGGACTGCGGGTGGCCGACGCCACCGCGTTCAGCCTGTGCATGGACAACGGCATGCCGATCCTGGTGTTCAACCTGCTCACCGACGGCAATATCGCCCGGGCGGTGGCAGGTGAGAAGATCGGGACACTGGTCACCACCTGACCGGGTGTGCGTGTGACGAGCAGCGAGCGACAGAGGCGGGAGCCGGAGTGATCGACGAAACTCTCTTCGATGCCGAGGAGAAGATGGAGAAGGCCGTTTCGGTGGCGCGCGACGATCTCGCGTCGATCCGCACCGGTCGCGCCAACCCCGGCATGTTCTCGCGGATCAACATCGACTACTACGGCGCGATGACGCCCATCACCCAGCTGTCGAGCATCAACGTCCCCGAGGCCAGGCTCGTCGTCATCAAGCCCTACGAGACGAACCTGCTGCGCAACATCGAGGACGCGATCCGCAACTCCGACCTCGGGGTGAACCCGACCAACGACGGCAACGTGATCCGCATTTCGATCCCGCAGCTGACCGAGGAGCGCCGGCGCGACCTGGTCAAGCAGGCCAAGGCGAAGGGCGAGGACGCCCGGGTGTCGATCCGCAACATCCGCCGCAAGGCGATGGAGGAGCTCGGCCGGATCAAGAAGGACGGCGAGGCGGGTGAGGACGAGGTGAGCCGCGCCGAGAAGGATCTCGACAAGAGCACCCACACCTACACCAGCCAGATCGACGATCTGGTCAAACACAAAGAGGGCGAGTTGCTGGAGGTCTAGTGACCGATCAGCACCCGAGTCCCGTGACAGACACGCCGGTGGACGAACCGTCCAAGAAGAAGTCGCGGGCTGGTCGAGATCTGCCCGCCGCCATCGGTGTCGGCGTCCTGCTCGGCGGGATGGCGATCGGCGTCCTGCTGTTCGCGCCGATCGGATGGCTGCCGGTGCTGGCGCTCTTCATCCCGGTCGCCACGCACGAGGTGATCCGCAGGCTGGGCGAAGCCGGTTACGACCTCCCGGCGATCCCGCTGCTGATCGGCGGCCAGGCGATGATCTGGCTGACGTGGCCCTTCGGCACGACCGGCCTGGTCGGCGCCTACGGCGGCACGATCGTGGTGTGCATGGTGTGGCGCCTGCTCAGGCGCGGGCTGCGCACGCAGCCGGTCAACTATCTGCGCGACATCTCCGCGGCGGTGCTGCTCGCGACGTGGGTGCCGCTCTTCGCGAGTTTCAGCGCGCTGCTGATCTTCCAGGACCACGGCGGGGGACGGGTGTTCACCGTGATCCTGACGGTGGTGCTGGCCGACATCGGCGGTTACGTGGCCGGGGTGCTGTTCGGCAAGCACACCATGGCGCCGGCGATCAGCCCGAAGAAGTCGTGGGAGGGGCTGGGCGGCTCGCTGGTGTTCGGCATCACCGCGGCCGTGCTGGCGGTGACGTTCGTGCTCGACAAACCGGCGTGGGTCGGCGTGCCGCTGGGCCTGATGCTGGTGATCACCGGAGTGCTCGGCGACCTGGTCGAGTCGCAGGTCAAGCGCGACCTCGGCATCAAGGACATGGGCACGCTACTTCCTGGGCACGGCGGGATCATGGACCGCATCGACGCGATGCTCCCGTCCGCCGTCGCCGGCTGGATCGTCCTGACGCTGCTGGCCTGACGCCGAGCTGTTCAGCCAGCACGCCGCGGCGCCGACCACCAACCCGACCGCGATGCCGATGTCCGGACGCTGACCCAGCATCAGCCACGACAGCAGACCCGCCACGGCGGGGATGACCGCGAACAGCATCGCGACCGCCGCCGCCCCGTAGTTGTTGACCGCCCGGACGAACAGCGTCATCCCCAGCACCGCGTTGAGCAGCACCACCGCGGCCACCGCGCCCGCGGCCTGCCACGGGTCGCCCACCGTCAACGGCATCACCGCCGCCAGCGCCGCGACGGGCAGCAGCGACACGCCGTTCTGCAGCGCCGCGGTGGCCCGGAAGTCGACGTCGGAGCAGAACCGCTGCTGATAGACCCCGCCGACGGCCAGCCCGAGCAACGCCACCACCAGCAGCAGCACCACCGGGTCGACGCCGCCGACCGCGACGAGCCGGCCCGCGCACGCCGCGAGCACCGCGACGATGCC
>NZ_JAUMSQ010000431.1:0-4357 GCF_030519285.1 Mycolicibacterium arseniciresistens | reverse complement strand
GCCCGCCGACCCGGCCGCCGCCTTCGTCGCGCACGGCGTCCAACTCGCCGAGGTGAGCCGCCACGACGGCGTGCTGGCGCACGGCGGGCCGCTGTGGACGGTGCCGGTGCCCCCCGGTGACGAGGCGGCGCGGTTGTGGGCACAGATCCGGAACCTGTTCCCGCAGACCGGTCTGTGGCCGGTGCTCATCACAGCGCGCACGTGGCACCGCATCGGCGGTGACGGCGGCGTCGAGGATCCGGCGCTGTGGACCGGCGGCCCCGAAGGCGCGGCCTGGCTGGAACGTGAATACCGCTCCTACACCGCGCACAACGACGACCTGCCGCGGGCCGAGGGCGTCGAGCTCATCGGTCTGCAGCGCACCCACCGGAGACAGACCTGGGCGGAGATGGACGACACCGGCCGGTTCGACCGGCTGGCGCTGGTGCCCACGCCGGCGCCCTGGTACGTGCCCGCGTTGCTGCAGTGGTCCGGCGCCGTCAACTACAACATCACCGGCAGCGGCCACACCGCGGTCCTGCGGCGCTGGGCGGGCAAGTTCGACGCCCACGTCGCAGCACTCGACGACGAGTCCATGGTCTTGCGCGTCACCCAGCCGCCACGGTCGCCGTCCGCGATGCGCTCGGCGGCGCTGGAGGCGTTCCTGTACTGCACCGACTCCGTGCTCCAGGGGTCGGGTTCCATCGACGCGCTGGCCAACCGGCTGGGCTTCGACATCTGGAACTTCTGGTGGGACTGAACCGCCTGTCGCAGAACCAGTCTCACAGCGCGGCGGCGTCGGGCGCCGGCGCGGACCGCGCCGCGATGCGGTGTGCGTTCGGGCTCATCCCGTAGGCCCGCTTGAACGCACTGCTCAACGCGAACGGCGTGCTGTAGCCGACGCGGCGGGCCACCGCGGCGATGGTGTTCCCGCCGTCGCGCAGCAGGTCGGCGGCCAGCGCCAGCCGCCAGTGGGTCAGAAATGCGATCGGCGGCTCGCCGACCAGCCCGGTGAACCGTCGTGCGAAGACGGCGCGCGAGACACCGACGGCCGCAGCGAGTTCGGCGACCGTCCAGGGGTGGGCGGGATTGTTGTACATCAGCTTGAGCGCCGGGCCGGCCACCGCGTCCTGCTCGGCGTACCACCACGTCGGCGCGTGACCGTCGCGGCCGAACCAGTTGCGCAGCACCGCGATCAGCAGCAGGTCCAGCAGCCGATCCAGGTAGGCCTCCTGGCCGGGACCGTCGCAACCGGCCTCGTCGGCCAGCAGGTCGACCAGCGGGCTGTCCCACTCGCCGGAGCGCACCACCAGCACCGGCGGCAGCGCGTCGAGCAGCCGTGTGCTCACCTCGCTGCGCCCCTCGTAGGCGCACACCACCGCACGGGTGGAGCCGGCTGCCGAATTGCCCCAGGTACGGACGCCGACGGACATCTCGAAACGCAGATCCGCGCCGGACACCGTGGTGCACCGCTGCCCCGGGTGGATCACCACCGTCGGGACGCTCGTCGGGTCGTCGGCGAACACATAGTGCTGGGTGCCGCGGGCGACCGCGACGTCGCCGGGATGCAGCCAGGTTGTGCCGCTGAGCGGGCCGACGATGGCAGCGCTGCCGTGGGTCTGGCAGATCAGCGTCAGCGGCGCCTCGTCCCGGATCTTCATCGACCACGGCGGGTCCATCACCATCCGCAGCACGAACGCTCCGCGCGCCCGCACCCCGTCGAGCAAGCCGACCACAGCGTCCACGCCGCGAGCGTAGACCCAGACGCCTGCGTATGGAACCGGGACGATCGACGATGGATCGTCTCGCTCAGGCGCGGTTGAGTCGACGCATGAGCCTCAATCCCGTCGTCGCCCTCACCGTCACCGCCGCGATCGCCGCCGCCGTGGTCGGCGGGGTGTTCTACGCGTTCTCCACGATCGTCATGCGCGGACTCGATCGAACCGGACCCGTCGCCGCGATCACCGCGATGCGCGGGATGAACGCCGAGGCGCAGGCCAACGGGCCGTTCCTGCTGGTGTTCGTCGGGTCGGCGCTGCTGTCGGCCGCCGTCGTGGTTGTCGCGGTGGTGCGCATCGGCCAGCCCGGCGGCTCGCTGCTGCTGGCCGGCGGGGTGGCGGGCGTGGCCGGCTTCGCCATCACGATGGCGTTCAACGTGCCGCTCAACAACCACCTCGACACCGTCGACCCCACTGCACTCGGCGTGGCGGAGGCCACCCGCGAATGGGCCGCCTATCTCTCGACCTGGACGGCGTGGAACCACGTCCGCGCCGCCGCCGGGATCGCGGCGGCCGTGCTGATGGCCCTCGGGCTCAACTCGGGGGAGTGAAGCCGCCCGGCTGCCCGCCGGGCTGCGGCGCATACGTCGGGGGAGCGGGTGCGTACGGCGGCTGTGCGGTGTAGGTCGCGGGAATGGGTGCGAACGGCGGGGTCTGCGGGTGGGGTGGTCCCGGTGGTGCGGTGTGCGCACCGAGCCGCACCAACTCCCTGCGGTGCCGCTCGGCGAGGACGGCGGCGAGCACGTACTGCGGCGGTGCGCCCGGCGGTGGCGGCGGCGAGATCTGCGCGACCACGTCGGCGGCGATCCGGTGCCCCATCACCTCACGGATCCGCGGGTCGAGTTGCGGTGCCCGGTTGAGGAACTGGCGGGCCAGCTCGATCGTCTCGGCGCGCAGCCCGGAGAGCTGCAGCGTGCCTGCCCACCAGGCCATGGACGGCGGCATCGCGGGCGGCGGGGGCATCTTCGGCGCCCGCTCGCTGATCACCACGGTGCCGGCGAAGATGTCGCCGATGCGCTTGCCCTTCGCCGAGAGCAGACTGCAGATGACCGCGGGCCCGCCGGTGAACGTCCAGAGCTCGATGAAGCCGGACAATCCGCGAAACAGCGCCTGGCGGAAGCGTTCCGGGCTGCCGTCCTCGGACACCACCCGCAGGCCGAGTGCCATCTTCCCCAATGATTTTCCGCGCGTCGCCGTTTCGAAGACGACGGGATAGCCGACGATGGTCACGACGGTGAAGATGATGAGCACCGCCGCGACGAAGGCGGGATCGCGGTCGGTCAGCGTCAACGCCCACAGCAGCACCCCGACGAGGTAGCCGGCCAGCACCACGATCACGTCGATGATGGCCGCCAGGACACGCACCGGCAGCTGGGCGATTTGCACGTCGAGGACGACCGCATCCCCGGTCACCACCGGCTCGGGCTGGGAGACCATGTCGCCACGCTACTAGGCTGGCCCGGGTGGATGTCGACGCGTTCGTGCTGGCCCACCGGCGCACGTGGGACCGGCTCGATGAGCTGATCAAGCGCCGCCGCAGGCTCACCGGAGCCGAGATCGACGAGCTGGTCGACCTGTATCAGCGGGTGTCGACACACCTGTCGATGGTGCGCAGCGCGTCGGCCGACTCCATGCTGGTGGGCCGGCTGTCGGGGCTGGTGGCGCGGGCCCGGTCGGCGGTCACCGCGGCCCACGCACCGCTGTGGTCGGAGTTCGTCCGGTTCTGGACAGTGTCGTTCCCGGTGGTGGCCTACCGGTCGTGGCGCTGGTGGCTGGGTTCGGCGGTGGCGTTCTTCGCCGTCGCGGCGGTGATCGCGCTGTGGGTGGCGGGCACCCCGGAGGTGCAGGCCACGATCGGCACGCCGGACGAGATCGCCAAGCTCGTCAACGAGGAGTTCGCCGCCTACTACAGCGAGAACCCCGCGGGGTCGTTCGCGCTGCGGGTGTGGGTGAACAACGCGTGGGTGGCCGCCCAGTGCATCGTCTTCGCGATCCTGCTCGGCCTGCCGATCCCGTACATCCTGTTCCAGAACGCGGCCAATCTCGGCGTCTCGGCGGGCTTGATGTTCGACGCGGGGAAGGGCGACGTGTTCCTGGGTCTGCTGGCGCCGCACGGGCTGCTGGAGCTCACGGCGGTGTTCCTCGCGGCGGCGGCCGGGATGCGGCTGGGATGGACCGTGGTGTCGCCGGGCGACCGGCCCCGCGGGCAGGTGCTCGCCGAGCAGGGCCGAGCGGTGATGTCGGTGGCCATCGGACTGGTCGCGGTGCTGCTGGTGTCGGGTCTGATCGAGGCGCTGGTGACGCCCGCGCCGTTCCCCACCTTCGTGCGCATCGCGATCGGGGTGGCCGCGGAGCTCGCTTTCCTCGCCTACATCGTGCATTTCGGCCGCAAGGCCGTGCGGGCGGGTGAGACGGGCGACGTCGACGACGCCCCCGACGTGGTGCCCACCCGCTGAGTTCTCTGGCGAGCACCTAGAGGCGGCCGGTGGCCTTCATCGCCAGGTAGTGATCGGCCAGCGCGGGCGCGAGGTCGTCGGGCGGCGCGTCGACCACGTCGACGCCGTGCCGCCGCAGCCGCGACGCGATCGCGCGCCGGTCGT
>NZ_JAUMSQ010000430.1:0-4392 GCF_030519285.1 Mycolicibacterium arseniciresistens | reverse complement strand
TCCCCGAAAGGCGGCGGTGTGATGAGTGAGAAGACCACGACGGCCAACGGCCTCGGCACCAGCCTCAAGTCACGGCACATCACCATGATCTCGATCGCCGGGGTCATCGGCGCCGGACTCTTCGTCGGATCGGCCAATGCGATCAAGGAGGCCGGGCCTGCGGTCCTGATCTCGTATTTCCTGGCCGGCACGCTGGTGGTGCTGGTGATGCGGATGCTCGGGGAGATGGCCACCGCCAATCCCGACACCGGGTCCTTCTCGGTGTACTCCGACCGGGCGTTCGGCGGCTGGGCGGGATTCTCCGTCGGCTGGCTGTACTGGTGGTTCTGGGTGCTGGTGATCCCGGTGGAGGCGACGGCCGCCGCCGAGATCCTGTCCAACCTCGTCGGTGGCGCCCAGTGGTTCTGGGCGCTCGCGGTCACGCTGCTGCTGACGGTCACCAATCTCGCCAGCGTCGGCAACTACGGCGAGTTCGAATTCTGGTTCGCCCTGATCAAGGTCGTCGCCATCGTCGCGTTCATCGGGATCGGCCTGGCCGCCATCTTCGGCGTCATCCCCGACTCGCAGGTGAGCGGCGTCCAGCAGCTGTGGGAGCCGGACGGCTTCATGCCCAACGGTTTCGGCGCGGTGATCGCCGGCATGTTGATCACCATGTTCTCCTTCATGGGCACCGAGATCGTCACGATCGCGGCCGCCGAGTCGCCGAACCCGTCGAAGGGCATCAGCAAGGCGGTCAACTCGGTGATCTGGCGGATCTCGCTGTTCTACCTCGGGTCGATCTTCGTGATCGTCGCCCTCATGCCCTACGACCAACTCGAAGACGGCTCCTACCAGTCGACGCTGGAGGCCATCGGCATCCCGGGATCGAAGCTGATCATGGATCTGGTGATCCTCACCGCGGTGGCGTCATGCCTGAACTCGGCCCTGTACACCGCGTCCCGGATGCTGTTCTCACTGGCCGATCGCCGCGACGCACCACAGGTGGTGCGCAGGGTCGCCGGCAACGGCGCGCCGTGGGTCGCGGTACTGGCGTCGACGTTCGTCGGATTCCTCACGGTGATCGGCAACTACCTGTTGCCGGAGAAGATCTTCGCCTATCTGCTGGCGACCAGCGGCGCGGTGGCGTTGTTCATCTACCTGGCCATCGCGGCGAGTCAGTTCGTGCTGGGCAGGCGGATGCGCGCGGAGGGCGAAGAGCTGCCGTTGCGGATGTGGCTGTTCCCGTATCTGACGGCGGTCGTGATCGTGTGCATCATCGCGGTGCTCGTGCTGATGGCGTTCGATCCCGGTCAGCAGCAGGCGATCCTGTTGTCGACGGTGTCGGCGTTGTTCATCGTGGGCGCCGGAGTCGTGGTGCACCGTCGACGCAGCCGCGACACCACACCGGTGTAACTCATTCCTGTTCGCGCAGCGCGGCCCGAATCATCGGCAGCAGCCATCCCGACAGCGGCCAGACCGCGGCAAGCGCGATGGCGCAGGCCACGCCCACGAGGTTGAGCACGGTCCGGTGCTGCGGGTCGCGGGCGACGTCCGGGCGCAGCAGCAGGAAGGTGGTCAGCACCCATCCGGCCAGATACCCGGTGATCAGCACGACGTTCATGTCCCGCCGTTCTACCCCTCCGGCGAACCCGGCGCATTCCGGCAGGTCAGACCGGCCACACCTGCCTGTGGTGGGCGGCGTCGAAGAACATCCACTCGTAGCGGGCGGTGGTGGCGAAGTGTGCGCGGGCGACGGCTTCGTCCTCGGCGGTGAGTGCCGGCCCGATCCGGTCGGTGAGATCGAGCACCTGCCTGACTGTCGCGGCGAACTCCTCCCCGCCGTAGCTGTCGATCCAGCGTTGGTAGCGAGAATCCGTCGAACCCCGGTCGGCAAGTGCGGCACCGACTTCGGCGTAGATCCAGTAGCACGGCAGCACCGCGGCCAGCCCGTCGGCGAAGGTCCCGCCGTACGCGGTGGCGATGAGATAGCTGGTGTACGCGACGGTCGTCGGGCTCGCGGTGACACCGGCAAGGGCGGCGGCGTCGAGGCCGAGCTCGGGCAGCAGCGCGCTGTGCAGTTCCAGCTCGACGTCGAAAACCTCTGCGGCGTGCCTGCTGAACATCGCGGTGTCGGTCAGCGTCGGCGCCTTCGCGCCGACGATTGCCAGTGCGCGGGCGTAGTCACGCAGATAGTGCACGTCCTGCGCCACGTACTCGGCGAACGCGCCGGCGTCGAGGCTGCCGTCGGTGAGGCCGGTCAGGAATGGATGTCTGAGGATGGCGTTGAAGGTCGGCGCGATCTCGCGCCACAAGCTCGCCGACCAGGAGTGCGGATCCGACGCGCCGATGGTGGGGTTCGTCACGACGACCATCCTCGCAGCAGCGGCAAAGGGCTGACTGTGCGGCGTGTCGTCGATGATGCCGCCGGAACTCGCCGGCTCGCCGCACACTCGGTGCGACCACCTTCACCGGGTTCACAGTCGCCCCTTGAGGATCAGGTTCCAATAGCTGCGCGGCAGTCCGTAGCGGTCGAACGCCCAGGCGCTGCGCCGCGCGGCGAGCGGGTCGATGAACGACGGCAGCGACGAGGTGATCGCGCCGCTGCGGTCGAACTCGCCGGGGATGAGGCGGTGCGCCGAGGTGGTGACCGGGGCGACGGTGTAGCCGTCATAGGTATCGAGGCGCTTGCCGGTGCGGGCGGCGAGCAGGTTGTCCACCAGGATCGCGATCTGGCGCCGCAGTGCGCCGCCGGAGGGGTCGGTGTCCACGGCGGCCGCGTCGCCTGCCGCCCACACATTGGCGTGGTCGCGGTGCTGCAGGGTCAGCGGATCGATGTCGATGAGACCGTGCGGCGCCCGGCCGGCGAGGCCGGAGGCCTCGATCCAGTGCGGCCCCCGGAACGGCGGAACGAGGTGGAGCATGTCGTAGGGCAGCTCACGGGTCGCTCCGACGTTGTCCGCCAAAGTGATTCGCTGCCCGCCTGGATCGACGGCGGTGACCGCGGTGTCGCGCAGGACGTGCACGCCGAGTTCGTGGCAGCGGCCGAGCAGCCGGTCGTCGAGGTCCGGCACGCCGAGCAGGCGGTGCCGGTCGATCACCAGCGTGATGTCGACCGGTCGCGAGGTCTTGTGCCAGTGCGCGGCCGCCAGGAACAGCGGCTTGAGGGTGGTGCCGGTGCAACTCACCGGGGGCCGGGGCAACGTGAAGACGGCCCGGCCGTGCGGGGCGATTTCCTGCACCAGTCGCCACGTCTCCTCGGCCTGGTTCAGGTAGTTGCTGGCCACCGAGGACGTGGCCATCGCGGCGTCCACCCCGGGCAGGGCGTCGGTGTCGGGAACCAGCCCCGGTCCCAGGATCAGGTCCCGGTACCCGTAGCGCCTCCCGGAGGCGCACTCCACGACGCCCTGTGCGGCGTCCACCGCGACGGCCGAGTCGCGGATCCAGTCGCAGCCGCGGGGGGTGACCGACCGCTGGGTCCGTTCGGCACTCTGTAGGGCGGCCTGGCCGCCGCCGACGTAGGACAGCAGCGGACGGTAGGTGTGCACCTGCTGCGGTTCGATGACGGCGACGTCTTCGACGCCCTGCCGGATCAGGCGGGCCGCTGCGCTGATGCCCGCGTTGCCGCCGCCGATGACAAGGACGTCGTACGAACCGTCGGCAACCATGCCCGCGCTCTACCCTCAGACGGCGGCGGTCAACCCTTCGCCCGGGTCCTGGCCTGTTCGAGTTCGGCGATCAGGGCGTCCACCTCGGCGCGCCGCTCGGCTGGCACCAGCAGCGAGTAGAAGGTGCCGACGCTGACCGTCACCTGCAGCAGGTCCTCCTTCTCGCGGCCGAACAGCTTCTTGCGGCGGGTGATCTCGTCGACCCGGGTGTCGGAGTACTGGTCGGCCGGGTTGCGGCCACGTGACGATCCGGTCCTGAGTTTCTCGACCCAGTTGCCGTCGACCACGATGCTTTCCCCGTTGAGCCCGTCGATGCGGAACATGGGTGAAGTAAACCAGCGCGGAGCGAGGAGCGCGGTGACTCGGCGGCGGATTCGCCGCCGGGCCATGGCCCTCGACCGTGCGACGATCGGTTGGTGCCCGATTGGACCTACCACCCGTTGAGTCCCATCGCCGGCGCCGTGCTCGGTGAGCACCGGACCCGGGTGATGGCGCTACGCCTGCTCGCAACACTGATCCGCTTCGCCGGCGGCCGGCGCTGGATCCCGCGGATGTTCGACCACCCGCGGTCGCCGCCGGAGTGGGCGGGCCGCTTCGGCGCGTCGGTGCCGCTGTCCGTCGCCCGCGACGCCGTCACCGTCCTGCCGGTGCAGGGTGCGGGGATCGTGGAGATCGGCCCGGTGGGCGCCGCGGACATCGACCGCCTTCGTGCCGCCACCGCGGGACGGACCTGCCGCGTCGTCGCCGT
>NZ_JAUMSQ010000043.1:0-430 GCF_030519285.1 Mycolicibacterium arseniciresistens | reverse complement strand
GGGCCGGCCGCCGCGCACGCGGCCCGCGTCGCCGCCGATCCCGCCGAGGACACGGTGCTCACCGCGTCGCCACAGCGGGTGACGGCGACGTTCAACGAACCGATGCAGAAGGCGTTCGCGGCGATGACCGTCGTCGGTCCGGACGGAAACCTCTGGTCGACGGGTGAGCCCGAGGTCGCCGATGCCCTGGTGAGCGTGGGTGTGCGCCCGTTGGGGCCGGCCGGCGACTACACCGTGAACTACCGGCTGACCTCGGCCGACGGCCACGTGGTGACCGGCTCCTGGTCCTTCGCGCTCGACGTGGCAGGCACCGGGACACCCGGCCCGTCGGCGACCGCCACCCCGGCCGCACCGCCCGATCGCGGCGTTCCCGTCTGGCCGTTCGTGGTGGTCGGCGCGCTGATCGTCGCCGCGGGCGTGTGGTGGGCGG
>NZ_JAUMSQ010000429.1:0-2298 GCF_030519285.1 Mycolicibacterium arseniciresistens | reverse complement strand
CGGGCCCGCCGAGCCGTTCGCGACCGGCGTCCGCAACGGCACCGGCCTGGCCGTCGCGCCCGACGGCTCGCTGTGGACAGCGAACAACGGGCGCGACAACGTCGCGTTCCCCGAGCCCGGCCCGGACTACGGCAAGGTCCTTCCCGACTACGTCTCCGACCATCCGCGCGAGCAGCTCGCGAAACTCACTCCCGGCCGCGAGCTCGGGTGGCCCTACTGCAATCCGGACGGCGGGCCGGCGAATCTGCCGTTCATCCGCGACGTGCAGACCAATCCCGACGGCGCGAACATGGACTGCGCGGCGCTACCGCCGGTCGAGCAGAGCTTCGGCGCACATTCGGCGCCGCTCGGCCTCAGCTTCACCGAGGGCACGCTGCCGGACCCGTATTCGGCCGGGGCGCTGGTCGGCATCCACGGGTCGTGGAACGCAGACCCGCCGCGCGCGCCGGAGGTGTCGTTCTACCCCTGGCGCGACGGCGGGTTGGGTGACCAGCAGACCCTTGTCGGTGGTTTCCAGTCCGAGGACGGGTCACGGTGGGGCCGCCCGGTCGCCGCAGTCGCGGGACCGGACGGCGCCGTCTACATCAGTGATGACTATGCCGATGCGGTTTACCGGTTGGCTCCGCCCGGCCGTTGATCAGCGAACCGTGGTGCCTCGGGTCTTGCGCCCGGTGATGCCCAGGTAGACCGCGATGAGGATGGCCGCCACGATGATGCCGACCAGGAACGGGATGACGGCCCAGCCGCCGCTCGAGTTCTGATAGCCGAACAGGTTGTAACAGGCCCACGAGCCGATGAACGACCCCAGGATGCCGAGCACGATCGTCATGATCACGCCGATGTTCTGCTTGCCGGGCATGACCAGGCGCGCCAGTGCGCCGATGATCAGGCCTCCGATGATCGCGGAGATGATTGTCCAGAACATTTCGCACTCCTTTGTCAGCGACACCGGGTGGCGCCGTCACGGAAGCGGTGTTTCCCGGATGCCTTCCGTCTAATCGCACACCTTCGTGTGCGTTCGGCAAAGGCTTGCCGCCAAAGCGACATTCGCGTGTTAGCGCATCGTGATGTAGCTGTTACGCAAGTTGACAGTGTTGCTGCCGTGATTAGTGTTGTGTGCTGGTATCCGCGACGAGAGGCCAGTCATGACAGCCCCAGCAGCACTGATGCGGCGATGGACGGCGGGTGCCGCCGTGCTCGCACTCTGTGCCGCGCTGGCGACGCTGGGCGGGCCGATAGCCCGGGCCGCTGACGCCCGCGAAATGCTGCTCGGCGCGATCGCCAACACCAAGGGCGCCTACCTGGTGTACAACTTCGGCGGCCAGTTCGCCGCGCCGTTCCGCAGCGCCGACGGCCGGGAGTACACGCTGAACAACGGCGGGCACCTGATGACGATCAAGAACGCCGCAGGCCGCCTCACCCCCCGCCTGCTCGTCGACTCGCACTCCGGATATCAGTCACGCTGTGAGCGCGATCCCCGGGCACGCACCGGCGAGGGGCTCTGGCAGGCCTCGGAGACCTATCCGCCGCTGCAGGCATGGCAGGCGCTCGGCCGGCCGACCATCGCGATCAACGCCAACTTCTTCGACGTCCGCGGCCAGAAGGGCGGCTCCTGGCGGGACACCAACTGCAGTTCGCCACTGGGCGCCTACGTCGACAACACCCGCGGGCAGGGCCGCGCCAACGCCGCCGTCACCGGCACGGTGGCCTACGCAGGCAAGCAGGGACTGTCGGGCGGCAACGAGCACTGGTCGGCGCTGGCGACGATGATCCTCCCCGTCGGCGGCGCCCCCTACGTGGTGATGCCGAAGGGCGACAACGACTACGACGCCGCCACCCCGGAGATCACCAAGCTGGTCGACGGCGGGACCCGGTTCGTCGCGGTCGCAGGCATCGGACTGCTCGGCCCCGGCGAGACGGGCCAACTCAACGACGGCGGACCCAGCGCGGCCCGCACGGCCATCGCCTACAACCGCCAGAGCGACCAGCTGTACGTGTTCCAGGGCGGCAGCTACACGCCGGACAACATGCAGGATCTCTTCCGCGGCCTCGGCGCCGAGAGCGCCGTGCTGCTCGACGGCGGCGGGTCGTCGGCGATCGTCCTCCGCCGCGACACCGGCGGAATGTGGACCGGCGCAGGGGTTCCCCGTGGCAGCTGCGACACCTACGCCGTGCTCTGCGACTCGAAGGAACGCGCCCTGCCCAGCTGGCTCGCCTTCAACTGACGCCGCCATGTCGACTGACTCGTCTCTGTCACGCCGCGCTGCACTGCGGCTGGGCGCCGGCGCCGCCTTCGCC
>NZ_JAUMSQ010000428.1:0-2104 GCF_030519285.1 Mycolicibacterium arseniciresistens | reverse complement strand
CCGCCATGTCGACTGACTCGTCTCTGTCACGCCGCGCTGCACTGCGGCTGGGCGCCGGCGCCGCCTTCGCCTTGGCGCCGTTGCTCGGCGCCGCAGCCGCGAGGGCCGACCCGGGTGCGCCCTCGACGGCCGCCACCGCCCCACTGTCGGGATCGTTCCGGTCCGACGCGCGCGGCGGGATCGAGACGCGGTGGATGATCGCCCGCACCCCGGGGGCGACAGGGCCGGCGCGGACCGTGATCGCACTGCACGGCAAGGACTCCGACGCCGCGGGCGTGATGGCGCTCGGCGTCGAGACCGCACTCGCCGAGGTGGCGCGTGCCGGTGGCGCTCCGCTGGCGGTGGTCAGCGTCGACGGCGGCAACGGCTACTGGCACGCCAGGGAATCCGGCGGCGACGCCGGGGCGATGGTGCTCGACGAACTGCTGCCGATGCTGGCCGAGAAAGGCCTCGACACCAGCCGGGTGGCGTTCATCGGATGGTCGATGGGCGGCTACGGCGCGCTGCTGCTGGGCGGCTTGCTCGGTCCGGCACGCACCTCGGCGATCTGCGCGGTGAGCCCGGCGCTCTACACCGGCTGGATCCCGGCGATGATGAACGGCGCGGTCGACGGGCCCGACGACTACGCCAGGTACTCGGTGTTCGGCGCCGAAGCGCTGTCGGTGATCCCGGTGCGGGTGGACTGCGGGACCAGTGATCAGTTCTACACGGCCACCAGGAAGTTCACCGCCTCGCTGCGCAGGCCGCCGTCGGGTGTGGGTTACGCCGGCGGGCACGACGCCGACGGGTGGCGGCGCCAACTGCCTGCCGAACTCGCCTGGATAGCCGCACAGCCCTGACGGTCTGACACGCGAGGCGCGTCGGAGCGGGCAATACCGGCCGGCACGCCGCTGACGTGGGACGATCGGGGCCGAAGTGACTGAAGTGGCGGCGACTCCCGGATCCACCACCCGACGCGGCCCGCCCGCGAGCGGTCGGAACACGCTGACGCGGAATGGCTTCCGGCCCGACATCGAAGGGCTGCGGGCGATCGCCGTGCTGGCGGTGGTGCTCTACCACGCCGGCGTTCCGGGTATCGGCGGCGGATTCATCGGCGTGGACGTGTTCTTCGTCGTCTCGGGATTCCTGATCACCGGCCTGCTGTGGCGGGAGGTGGCCGGCACCGGAACCGTCCGGCTTGGCGCGTTCTATGCGGCGCGGGCCCGTCGGCTGCTCCCCGCGGCGGCGCTGGTGCTGACGGCGACGGCTGTCGCGGCCGCCGCCCTGCTGCCCGCGCTGCAGGCGCGCAGCGTGCTGGGTGACGCCATCGCGAGCGCGCTGTACGTCGGCAACTACCGGTTCGCGATCGAGGGCACCGACTACCTCGCGGCCGACGTGGCGCCCTCACCGCTGCAGCACTACTGGTCCCTCGGCGTCGAGGAACAGTTCTACCTGCTGTGGCCGGCGCTGATGATCGCGACGGCCTGGCTGGTCGCCCACGCGGGCTGGGCGGCGGCGCGATCGGTGCGGCCCTATGTCGTCACGCTGACGGTGGTCGCGGTGGCGTCGTTCGCGGTGTCACTGTCCTGGACGCACGAGTGGCCGTCGTGGGCGTTCTTCTCGTTGCCGACCCGGGGCTGGGAACTGGCGCTCGGCGGTGTGGTGGCGCTGACCGCCGGCTTCTGGCGTTCGCTGCCGCCGGTGGCCGCGGCCGTCGTCGGGTGGGGCGGGCTGGCGCTGATCGTCGTCACCTGCACGCAGGTGGGCTCGTCGACGCCGTTCCCCGGCACCGCGGCGCTGCTGCCGGTGCTGGGCACCGCACTGGTGATCGGCGCCGGTTGTGCGACACCGACTCTCGGAGTGGGCCGGTTCCTCGGCGAACCGGTGATGCGCGGGATCGGCCGGGTGTCGTACTCGTGGTACCTGTGGCACTGGCCGGTGCTGGTGCTGGCGCCGCCGGTGTTCGGGCAGATGCCCGGCCTGGCGGGCCGGCTCGCGCTGGTGGTGATCTCGCTCGGACTGGCGATCCTCACGCTGCACCTGGTCGAGAATCCCGCCCGCTTCGCGGTGCGGTTGCGGTCGTCGGCGCCGCGCAGCCTGCTGGCCGGCGCCGTCGCGACCGGCC
>NZ_JAUMSQ010000427.1:0-4451 GCF_030519285.1 Mycolicibacterium arseniciresistens | reverse complement strand
GAGATCGTGGGTGGACCGGCCGACCACCGGTCCCGGCCGCAGGATGTCGCGGGCCAGCAGCAGCGGCAGGTCGTCCTGGCCGAGGTGCAGGCCGTCGGCGCCGGCCGCCCGCGCGATGTCGGCGCGGTCGTTGACCATCAGCAGTGCGCCGTGCCGTCGCGCCGCCTCGCCCAGCACCGCGAGCGCATCGATCTCCTGGCGTGCCTCCAGCGGGCCGAACCGCTGCTCGCCGGGCGAGCCCTTGTCCCGCAGCTGGATGAGGTCCACCCCGCCCGACAGCGCGGCGTCGGCGAACTCGGCGAGGTCACCGCGCTCGCGGCGGGCGTCGGTGCACAGATACAGCGAGGCGGCGGCCAGACGTTCGCGTGGCATGAGCACATCGCGACGCTAGCCGAAGTCGGGTAGCGGACTACTCTAGGCGGCCGCCTGAGCCGGGGAGACGCTCCATGAGCAGGTCAAACCCGGTGAAGGCAGGTGGCGGCATGGACAGAATCGGCGGACGCGCAGTGGTGCTCGGCGCGAGCATGGGCGGCCTGCTGGCCGCAAGGGTGCTCGCCGACCTCTACGACAGCGTCACCGTGGTGGAGCGCGACGTGCTGCCCGACGGCACCGCCAACCGCCGCGGGGTGCCGCAGGGGCGGCATGCGCACGCCCTGCTCGCGCGGGGCCGAGCCGCCCTCGACGAGCTGTTCCCGGAGTTCACCGCCGATCTCGTCGCCGCCGAGGTGCCCGCATTCGACTACCGGGACATGTCCCGGGCGTACACGCATCTCGCGGACCACGAGGGCATCCGCAGCGGAGCACTGCCCGGCGTCCCGCCGCTGTTCGTACCGAGCCGTCCACTGCTGGAAGGTCTGGTGCGGCAGCGCCTGCAGGCGATGGCCAGTGTGACCGTGCTCGACGGCCACGACATCGAGGGGTTCACAACGTCCAGCGAGGGCGACCGGGTGACCGGGGTACGGGTACGCGCCCATGGCTCCGGCGCCGAGGCCGCCCTGACAGCCGATCTGGTGGTCGACGCCTCCGGCCGCGGGGCGCGCACACCGGCGTTCCTCGAGAGCCTCGGATACGGGCGGCCGGTCGAGCAGAGCGTCGCCGTGCGCCTGGTGTACTCCAGCCAACTCCTCAGAATCCCGCCGGGAACCCTGCGGGAGATGCTCGCCCTGGTGAGCCCGACGCCGGGTCGTCCGACCGGGATGGCGCTGTTCGGATACGAGCACGACGCGTGGATGTTCACCGTCTTCGGCATGGCGGGCCATGAGCCGCCCGGTGAGCTGTCCGAGATGGTCGACTTCGCGACCGGCCTGGTGCCCGACCACATCCTGTCCGCCGTCCGGGCCGCCGAGCCGCTGACCGACGTGTGCCGCTTCCGTTACCCCGAGAGCCGGTGGCGTCGCTACGACAGGATGCGGCGCTTCCCCGCCGGCCTGGTGGTCATCGGCGATGCGATGTGCAGCTTCAACCCGATCTACGGCCAGGGCATGACGGTCGCCGCGCTGCAAGCGCTGGCCCTGCGGGGGTGTTTGCGCCGCGGAGACGACGATCTGGCCCGCCGCTACTTCCGGGCCGCGGCCAAACCGATCGGCGTGGCCTGGCAGTTCGCGGTCGGCTCCGATCTGCGGCTCCCCGGGATCGAGGGGCGCCTGCCGCTGTCGATGAGGCTGACCGGCCGGTACGTCGAGCGGTTGCAGAACGTCGCGGAGTACGACCCGGAGGTCGCCGCGCAGTTCCTGCGGGTGGTCGGCTTCCTCGACCCGCCGCCTGCGCTGATGCGCCCGAACGTTGCGCTGCGGGTGCTGGCGCCCCGGCGGCGGCCATCCGCTCAGACGAGGCGCGTTCCGGTTGAGGAGGTCGCCGCCGGGTAGTCTGGAGGCTCGACACGGGAGTCCCGGCACCGGGGACTGAGAGTGGGTGCGCGCCGCCCTTACCGTCGGACCTGATCCGGATCATGCCGGCGAAGGGAGCAGCAATGCCTCAGGGATCACTCGCCGTCATCGGTGGCGGCGTCATCGGCCTGGCCGTCGCGCGCCGCGCCGCGCTCGACGGCTGGCAGGTCTCGGTGCACCGGGCCGACGCGCACGGCGCGTCGTGGGTCGCCGGCGGCATGCTCGCCCCGCACAGCGAGGGCTGGCCCGGTGAGGAGCGGCTGCTGCAGATCGGCCTGGAGTCGCTGCGACTGTGGCACGAGGGCTTCCTCGACGGGATGCCGGACGGCGTGGTGACGGCACGGGAGTCGCTGGTGGTGGCCGTCGACCGCGCCGACGCGTCGGACCTGCGGACCGTGGCTCAGTTCCTGGCCGAGCAGGGGCACCCGGTCACCCCGACCACGTCCGCACGCGAGATCGAACCGCTGCTGGCGCAGGGCATCAGGCACGGCTTCGTCGCGGGAACCGAACTGGCGGTGGACAACCGGTTGGTGGTCGACGCGCTGGCCGCGCACTGTGACCGGCTCGGGGTCCGGTGGGAGGGCCCGGTCGACCAGCTGTCCGACGTCGGCGCCGACGTGCGGGTGATCGCCAACGGCATCGACGCGCCCACCCTGTGGCCCGGGCTGCCGATCCGGCCGGTGAAGGGTGAGGTGCTGCGATTGCGGTGGCGGCGCGGATGTATGCCGGTGCCGCAGCGGGTGATCCGGGCCCGGGTGCACGGACGGCCGGTCTACCTGGTGCCGCGCGGCGACGGGGTGGTGGTCGGCGCCACCCAGTACGAACACGGTCGCGACACCGCGCCCGCCGTCGCCGGGGTGCGCGAACTGCTCGACGACGCGTGTGCGGTGGTGCCTGCGCTGGGGGAGTACGAGCTCGCCGAGTGCGCGGCCGGGCTCCGGCCGATGACGCCCGACGGGGTGCCGATCGTCGAGCGCCTCGACGAGCGCACGATGGTGGCGGCAGGCCACGGCCGAAGCGGATTCCTGCTCGCACCGTGGACCGCCGAACGCGTCGCGGCCGAATTGAACGTCATGGCAGGGGTGAGGGCATGAGAGTCACGGTGAACAACGAGGACGTCGACCTGGACGGCCGGCCCACGGTGGCCGACCTGCTCGATCGGATGGGCTTCCCGGACAAGGGCATCGCGGTGGCGGTGGACTGGTCGGTGCTCCCGCGGTCGGAGTGGGAGACCCCGCTGGCCGACGGCGCGAGGGTGGACGTGGTGACGGCGGTGCAGGGTGGCTGATGCGGGCAAGTTGACGATCGCGGGTAGGGAGTTCGGCTCCCGGCTCATCCTCGGCACCGGCGGCGCGGCCAACCTGGCGGTGCTCGAGCAGGCGCTGGTCGCGTCGGGCACCGAGCTGACGACGGTGGCGATGCGGCGGGTGGACGCCGAGAGCGGCACCGGCGTGCTCGACCTGCTGAACCGGCTGGGCATCACGCCGCTGCCGAACACCGCGGGCTGCCGCGGCGCCGCCGAGGCGGTGCTCACGGCACAACTTGCGCGTGAGGCGCTCGGCACCGACTGGGTGAAGCTCGAGGTGATCGCCGACGAGCGCACCCTGCTGCCCGATGCGATCGAATTGGTCCGCGCCGCAGAGCAACTCGTCGACGACGGCTTCACCGTGCTGCCGTACACCAACGACGATCCCGTATTGGCGCGGCGGCTGGAGGACACCGGCTGCGCCGCGGTGATGCCGCTGGGTTCCCCGATCGGCACCGGTCTGGGCATCGCCAATCCGCACAACATCGCGATGATCGTCGAGCAGGCCGGCGTCCCGGTGATCCTGGACGCGGGGATCGGCACCGCCAGCGACGCGGCCATGGCGATGGAACTTGGCTGCGACGCCGTGCTGCTGGCGACCGCCGTCACCCGCGCCACCGACCCGGCGCTTATGGCCGCCGCGATGGCCGCCGCCGTCACGGCCGGACACCTCGCCCGGCTGGCAGGCCGGATCCCCAAGCGGTTCTGGGCGCAGGCGTCGAGCCCGTCGCTGTGAACGGCCGCTACGTCGCGCTCGGCAGTTCGATGGCCGCGGGGCCGGGTATCCGCCCGTCGGCCGACGGGGCGCCGTTCCGGGCCGGCCGGTCGGCACGCAACTACCCCCACCTGGTGGCCGCGGCGCTCGATCTCGAGCTGGTCGACGTCACCTACTCCGGCGCCACCACCGCCGACGTGCTCGACGAGCGGCAGAACGGCGTGCCGCCGCAGATCGAGGCGCTCGACGGTGACGAGCGCCTGGTGACCGTGACGATCGGCGGCAACGACGCCGGCTACGTGCCGCTGCTGACCGTCGCCGCGCTGCCGCGGTTCACCCGCTCACTGCCGCTGCTCGGCGGCCGGATCCTCGACCTGCTCGACCCGACGGCGCGCGACCGCGCCCTGGTGCTGGTCGCCGATTCGCTGCAGCGGGTCGGGCAGGCCGTCCGCGAACGTTCGCCGCGCGCCACCGTGCTGTTCGTCGACTACCTGACGCTGCTGCCGCCGGCCGGTTCGCCCGCACCGCCGCTGGCCGGTGTCGA
>NZ_JAUMSQ010000426.1:0-4643 GCF_030519285.1 Mycolicibacterium arseniciresistens | reverse complement strand
CAGGCTGTTGGATGCCAACCGGTTCGCGCCGTGCATGCCGGTGCGGGCCACCTCGCCCGCCGCGAACAGGCCGGGCAGCGAGGTGCGGCCTGCGACGTCGGTGATCACGCCGCCACAGCTGTAGTGCGCGCCCGGCACGACCGGGATCGGCTCGCGGACGGGGTCGACGCCTGCCGCGTGGCAAGCCGCGGTGACGGTCGGGAACCTGCGCTCGAAGTCGTCGATGCGCCGGGCGTCGAGGAACACGCAGGGGTCACCGGTCTGCCGCAGCCGGTCGTCGATCGCCGCGGCGACCACGTCGCGCGGCGCGAGGTCACCCATCGGGTGCACTCCCGCGGTCACCGGCGCTCCGCTCCCGTCGACGAGGTTCGCACCCTCACCCCGGATCGCCTCGGTGACCAGCGGGCGGCGGCCGCCACCGGGTCCGGTGTACAGCATGGTCGGGTGGAACTGGATGAACTCGACGTCGCTCACCGCGACGCCCGCCTCCAGTGCCAGCGCGACACCGTCACCCGTCGACCCCTCCGGATTGGTGGTGGCCGAGTAGAGCTGGCCCAGTCCGCCGGTCGCCAGGATCACCGTCGGGGCGTGCACCACGCCGAGGCCGTCGGCGTTGAGCACCAGCAGGCCCGTCACGGCGGCGCCGTCGTGCAGCACCTGCAGCGCGACGTGGTCACGCCGGATGTCGAGGCGGGCCGCCGCCCGGTCGAGCGCACGCTGCACCTCGGCGCCGGTGGCGTCGCCGCCCGCGTGGATGATGCGGCGCCGGGTGTGGCCGCCCTCGCGGGTCAATGCCCAACGCCCGCTTGCACTCTCGTCGAAGCGGGCGCCATCGTCGACGAGGTCGGCCACGGCACGGTAGCCGTCGGCGACGATCGACCTGACCGCGTCGGGGTCACACAGGCCACCGCCGGCGGCCAGCGTGTCGGCGACGTGGGCGGTCACCGAGTCGTCGGTGTCGGCCAGGCCGTCCGGCAGCACCACCGCGATGCCACCCTGGGCGTAGAAGGTGGCCGTCACCCCTTCGGACTCCGAGGCCTTGCTGAGCACGAGCACCCTGCTGCCGCGGCGCTGCGCGGTGAGCGCGGCGACGAGTCCCGCCACCCCGGTGCCGACCACCACGACGTCGGCGCGGACCTGCCACATGCCGCCGCCGCACGCGGTGACACGCTCCTCGCGCAAGCGCTCGTCGGCCGGAGGCGTCATTCCCCGCCGCCGGGCTGACCGATCTCGATCATCCGCTGCACGCTGCGCCGGGCCAGCCGGGCGGTCTCGGGATCGACGTCGACGACATCGGTGCCGTGCGTCAGGCTGCGCAGCAGCGCACCGGCGGTGATCATCTTCATGTACTTGCACGACGCCCGGTCGTTGACGGCCTGGAAGTCGATCTCCGGTGCGGCACGGCGCAACTGGTGCAGCATGCCGACCTCGGTGGCCACCAGCACCTGGCGTGCCTTGGACTCGCGGGCGGCGTCGAGCATGCCACCGGTGGACAGGATCTTCACCCGGTCGGCCGGGAACGACCCTTCGCCCGCGAGATAGAGAGCCGATGTGGCGCAACCGCATTCGGGGTGGACGAACAGCTCCGCATCGGGGTGCGTGCGGGCCTGCTCGGCCAGCTCGTCACCGTTGATGCCGGCGTGCACGTGGCATTCGCCGGCCCACACGTGCAGGTTCGTCCTGCCGGTGACGCGCCGGACGTGGGCGCCCAGGAACTGGTCCGGCAGGAACAGCACCTCGCGGTCCTCCGGGATGGAGGCCACCACCTCGACGGCGTTGGACGACGTGCAGCAGATGTCGGTCAGCGCCTTCACCGCGGCGGTGGTGTTGACGTAGGACACCACCACGGCGTCGGGGTGCTCGGCCTTCCACTCCCGCAGATCGTCGGCGGTGATGGAGTCGGCCAGCGAGCAGCCCGCCCGCTGGTCCGGGATGAGCACCGTCTTCTGCGGCGAGAGAATCTTGGCGGTCTCGGCCATGAAGTGCACGCCGCAGAACACGATCGTGTCCTCGGGCGCCTCCGCGGCGATCCGCGACAGCGCGAGCGAGTCACCCACGTGGTCGGCGACGTCCTGGATCTCGGGCAGCTGGTAGTTGTGCGCCAGCACGGTGGCGCCGCGCTGGCGGGCCAGCCGCCGGATCTCGGCCGCCCACTCCTCGGTGGGTACGACGTCGTCTGCCAAGCTTCCGGAGTGGCCTCCTGCGAACGTCCGGTCCAGAACCGTCACGGTCGCCTCCTTCGTTCGGTGAGGTTTTCGACTTATGATCGAAAACATGCCCAATCGTAGCACTGCCCACGAGGTGCTCGCCGTCGTGTTCCAGGTTCGTGGGCTCGACACCCGCCAACCCGCCCTTCACGTGCTGTTATGGCAGCGGGCGCTGGCCCCCGAACGCGGCAGGTGGTCACTGCCGGGCGGGCGGCTCGGCGACGACGAGGATCTGATCAGCTCGGTGCGTCGCCAGCTCGCCGAGAAGGTCGACCTGCGTGAACTCGCTCACCTCGAACAACTGGCCGTGTTCTCCGACCCATCCCGGGTGCCCGGAACCCGCACCATCGCCTCCACCTTCCTCGGCCTGGTGCCCTCCCCCGCCACGCCGGCCCTGCCCGCCGACACGCGCTGGCACCCGGTCAGCGCGCTGCCGGAGATGGCGTTCGACCACGGCCCGATGGTGCAGCACGCCCATGCCCGGCTGGCGGCCAAACTCTCCTACACCAACATCGGATTCGCGTTGTCTCCCAAAGAGTTCGCGTTGTCGACGCTGCGCGACATCTATGGCGCCGCACTGGGCTACCAGGTCGACGCCACCAATCTGCAGCGGGTGCTGGAACGGCGCCAGGTGATCAGCCGCACCGGCACCACCGCACGCTCGGGCAAGAGCGGCGGCCGGCCGCCGGCGCTGTTCCGGTTCGCCGAGTCGCGCTACCGCGTCACCGACGAGTTCGCCGCGTTGCGGCCGCCCGGGTGAGTCGGCTGGCTTCTTAACGACCTCTTAAGGGATAGTGGCCGGATGGACTTGGGCAATGCGGCACGAGACACCGGCGCCGAGTGGATCGGCCAGCCGCTGCACGAGGACGTCGTGCCCCGGACCCGACCGGTCCTCCCGAGCAGGGATCCCTTCTACCAGCCGCCGGCCGGATACGAACACGCCCGGCCAGGCACCGTGCTGCGGTCGCGCGACGTCGAGCTGGCGTTCCTCGGCCTCGTCCCGCAGAAGTTCACCGCGACCCAGCTGCTGTACCGCACCACGTCCATGAACGGCGAGCCGCAGGCCGGCGTCACCACCGTCGTGGTGCCCACGCAGCGCGACACCACGCGGCCCTGTCCGGTGATGTCCTACCAGTGCGCCATCGACGCGGTGGCCGGGCGCTGCTTCCCGTCCTATGCGTTGCGGCGCGGCGCCAAGGCCATCGGCGCCCTGGCGCAGCTCGAATTCCTTCTCATCGCCGCGGCGCTGGCCGAGGGCTGGGCGGTGTCCGTGCCGGACCACGAGGGCGCCGACGGCTTCTGGGGCACTCCGTACGAGCCGGGTTACCACATCCTCGACGGGGTGCGGGCCGCGCAGAACTGCGAGCGCCTCGGCCTCGCGGCCAACGCGCCGGTCGGCCTGTGGGGATACTCCGGCGGCGGCCTGGCCACCGCATGGGCGGCCGAGGTGTGCGGGGAGTACGCGCCCGAACTCGACGTGGTGGGGGCCGTCCTCGGCTCGCCGGTCGCCGACCTCGGCCACGCGTTCCGCAGGCTCAACGGCAGCTTCTTCTCCGGGCTGCCCGCGATGGTGGTGGCGGCGCTGACGCACACCTTCCCCGAACTCGACGAGGTGATCCAGAAGCACGCCACCGAAGAGGGCAAGGCGATGCTGCTGCGGATCGAGAAGATGACGACCGCACACGCCGTGCTGCGCTGGATCGGCATGGACATGGGCAACTTCGTCGACGCGCCGCTCGAGCAGATCCTGCAGACGCCGCAGGTGCAGGCCGTGTTCGACCGCATCAAGCTCGGCACCGCCGTGCCGACCCCGCCGGTGCTGATCGTGCAGGCGGTGCACGACCGGATCGTGTCGGTCGACGACATCGACGTCCTGATCGAGTCCTACTGCAGCGGCGGCGCCCACGTCACCTACCACCGGGACATGTTCAGCGAGCACATGCTGCTGCACCCGATGTCGGCGCCGATGACGCTGCGCTGGCTGCGCGACCGGTTCGCCGGCCGCCCGCTGAGCGCCCACATGACACGGACCAAGTGGCCGACGTTGTTGAACCCGTCGACCTACCGCGGCATGCTGCGGCTCGGCGTGATCAGCGCGAAGGTGATTGCGGGCCGACGGGTTGAGCGTCGTCCGCTGTCCCAGTTCGATCAGTAGGCGGTCGATCAGTAGCAGGTCGAGCAGTAGTCGGCCGCCGGGCGTCCTGCGGCGGCCATCCGCCCAGGTCATCGCGCGCGGTGGACACCGCGGTCAGCGCGTACACCAGCGCCGCGACGGCGGCAGGGAACAGGATCGTCACCAACACCTGCAGCGGCGAGTGACCGAAGAACACCGCGGGCGCCTCGGTCACGTAGTGCACCCGGTGCTCAGGTGACACCGGGGCGGCGGCGACGTCGACCGTGCCGTAGCGCAGCCGCGCGATTCCGGCGCCGACAGCC
>NZ_JAUMSQ010000425.1:0-4657 GCF_030519285.1 Mycolicibacterium arseniciresistens | reverse complement strand
GGACCGAAGCCGAAGCCGGGACCGAAGCCCGGGCCGAAGCCGGGGCCGAAACCCGGACCGAAGCCGCGGTCGCCGCGGCCGTGCTCACGGATGTGGTCGCGGAACTCGCGGCGGGCCGCTCGCCGCCGCTCGTGCAGGACTCGCCGGTCCTCGGGGCTGAAGCCGAAGCCGAAGCCGGCCGGACCGAAACCGCCGGGCTGCCCGCCGAACGGGCTGTCTTGAGGGGTGAATGGGGTGTTCATGGTGTGTTTCCTTCGTTTGCGAGGAAGCACGATGTGCGCTTCCGATACGTTGACGATATATCGGAAACTATCGAGATGCAACGTTGGGTCGTTGCGGACCCGGTTCCTACGAGATCAGCGTCGCTCCCTCGGCGACCCGCAGCGCCGTCATCCGCCACGGCCCACGCATGGCGAGCACGTAGTAGATCGCGAACGCCACGCCGCATCCGATGAACCAGCTGTACTGGGCGGCCCCGGCCATGCCGAACACCTTGCCGCCGAGCAGCACGGGGATCATCGCCAGGACCGCGCCGACCAGCGTTGCGGCCACCGCCACCGGGTTGTAGCCCTTGCTGTACCAGTAGTTCGCGGTCTTCGACATGGTGAACAGGGCGTCGACGACGATCTTCTGCTTGCGCACCAGGTAGAAGTCGGCGATGAGCACGCCGAACAGCGGGCCGATGAACGCGCCGAGCGTCTCCAGCGTGTAGTGGATGACCTCGGGATTGCTGTAGAGGTTCCACGGCGTCAGCAGCACCGAACCGACGGCGGCGATCATGCCGCCCATCCGCCAGCTGATCTTCTGCGGGCTGACGTTCGAGAAGTCGAAGGCAGGCGAGATGAAGTTGGCGACGATGTTGATGCCGATGGTGGCGATCGAAAAGGTCAACGCGCCCAACACGATTGCGGTCACGCTGTCGATCCGGGCGACGGTGGCCACCGGGTCGGTGAGCAGTTCGCCGAACACCGGCACCGTCGCCGCCGCCGTGACGACGACCAGCAGCGAGAACACCAGGAAGTTGACCGGCAGCCCGAGGAAGTTGCCCTTCTTGACGGCCTGGAAGCTCTTGCCGTAGCGGGCGAAGTCACCGAAGTTCAGCATCGGGCCGGAGAAGTACGACACCACCAGCGCGATCGCGCCGGCCATCACGACCAGCGTATTGCCCTGCTTCTCGCCGCCGAGCGACAGGCTGACGTGCCAGCCCGACTTCCACAGCAGGTAACCGCACAGGATGAACATCACGACGTAGACCGCGGGTCCGCAGAAGTCGATGAACTTGCGGATCGACTCCATGCCGCGCCAGAACACCGCGGCCTGCACCACCCACAGCAGCATGAAGCTGCACCAGCCCAGCAGGGACAGGCCGGTGAAGCCGTACTGGTCGACGTCGGCGTACGGGGCGAGGCCGGGAAAGAGCTTGAGCAGCACGACGTCCAGCGCGGCCGAGGCCAGATAGGTCTGGATGCCGTACCAGGCGACGGCGATCAGGCCGCGGATGATCGCCGGGATGTTGGCGCCGAGCACACCGAAGGAGCTGCGGCACACCACCGGATACGGAACACCGGCCTGCTGACTGGGTTTCGCGACCAGGTTGCACAGCACGTTGACGATCACGATGCCGACCAGCAGCGCGATCAGCACCTGCCAGCTCGCCAGGCCGAGGGCGAACAGGCTGCCCGCCGTGACGTATCCACCAACGCTGTGCACGTCCGACATCCAGAACGCGAAGATGTTGTACGACGACCACGACTGCTTGGCCAGCGGTGCGAGATCCTCGTTGGTCAACCGGGGGTCGTAGTGGTCCTTGATCAGACCGCCGCCGACGGGATGCCCCGAAGCCTCGACGATGTCGCCGGCGCCAATCACGGCGCCGGGCGGTAGGTCTCGGGTGTCAGTCATGTCCGCTCCCTGCATGAAGTCCGGGCGAATTCGATGCAGGAAAGCTAGCGACGCGATGTTTCACCGCCGTTGCGCGCAGAATATTTTCTCGCGGCCGGCGGCTCGCGGCCTACGGGTTGTAGTGCGGTCAGCTCTCGATGTGTGCGCCGAGCTGATGCACCAGTGAGAAAAGGTTCGCCACACCCCAGTGCTCGACGATCCTGCCGTCGCGCACCCGCATCGCGTCCACGGTCTCGAACGCCACGGTGCGTCCGGTCGGGGCGATGTCGAACAGCGGTCCCCGGTGCGTGCCGTGGTAGGTCTTGTAGGTGGTGACGATGTCGCCTTCGACGGTCTGCCAATGGATCTCGGGCCGGAAGTCGGGGAACGCGTCGCGCAGCCTGCGGTACAGCACGAGCACGCCGGCCTTGTCGGGCGTGGTCCCGGGCTGCGGGGTGCGATCGACGAAGTCGTCGGCGAACAGCTCGTCGAAGAGCGCGAAGTCGCCCTGCCCCTGCACCACTTCGGTGTTCCGGCGGACCACCGCCATCATGGCCTTCTGTTCCTCGGTACGGCTCATCGCTGCGGTGTCCTCTCGTGGGAGTGTTCGCGACGACATTGTGCCGCGAGGCGGCGGCCGCCGCGGCACGTCAATCTACCGAGATCACTCTCCTGCCCACCGGGCGGGCGATCTGAGGCGCATGATCGGACCGGAGGGTTGTTTCGCGCCCCCTCCGGACGCCGGCTGACAGGAGCGCACATGACCGACACCGCCGACACCTCGGCTCTGTCCGATACCGACCAGTTCTTCCTCCGGGGGAACTACGCGCCCGTCCCGGACGAACTCACCGCCTTCGACCTTCCCGTGGAGGGCGCCATCCCGGCCGACCTGTGCGGCTGGTACCTGCGCAACGGGCCGAATCCGCGGCAACCCACCGGCCACTGGTTCACCGGCGACGGGATGATCCACGGCGTCCGCATCGAGAACGGCCGGGTCGCCTGGTACCGCAACCGGTGGGTGCGCACCGACAGCTTCGAGAACGACTTCCCGGTGTTCAACGACGACGGCACCCGCAACCTCCATTCGAGCGTCGCCAACACCCACGTCGTCAACCACGCAGGCAAGACGCTGGCGCTGGTCGAATCGTCGCTGCCGTACGAGATCTCGAACGACCTGCAGACCATCGGCGCGTACGACTTCGGCGGCAGGCTCAACGACTCGATGACCGCGCATCCCAAAATCTGCCCGGCCACCGGGGAGCTGCACTTCTTCGGCTACGGCAGCCTCCTCGCCCCGCACGTCACCTATCACCGTGCCGACGCCGACGGTGTCCTGACCGTGAACCGCCCGGTCGACGTCCCGGCGCTGACGATGATGCACGACTTCGCGCTGACCGCCGAGCACGTCGTGTTCATGGACCTGCCGGTGGTGTTCGACCTCGACATCGCGATCAAGGGCGACATGCCGTTCCGCTGGGACGACGCCTACGGAGCGCGCTTCGGTGTGCTGCGGCGCGACGACCCGTTCGGAACGGTGCGCTGGTTCGACATCGATCCCTGCTACGTGTTCCACGTCGTCAACAGCTACGACGAGGGCGACTCGCTCGTCCTGCAGGCGGTGCGCTACCCCAGCCTGTGGCGCGGCAGCGGTGCGTCCGACCCCGACGGTGTGCTGTGGAGCTGGACGCTGGACCTCGCCACGGGCACCGTGTCCGAACGCCCCCTCGACGACCGCGGGGTCGAGTTCCCGAGGATCGACGACCGGCTGGCCACCCTGCCCGCGCGGTACACGGTGACCGTCGCCGACCACAGCCTGCTGCGCTACGACCTGACCACCGGTGCGGCCGTCGAGCACTCCTTCGGCGACGGCGGACCCGGCGAGGCGGTGTTCGTGCCGTCCACCGGCGCTGTGGACGAGAGCAACGGCTACTACCTGGCCTACGTCTACGATCCCGTGCGCGACGGCAGTGACCTGGTGATCCTGGACGCCGCCGACTTCGCGGCCGCACCGGTCGCGAAGATCGCGTTGCCGCAACGTGTTCCGTACGGCTTCCACGGCAATTGGATCGCCGGCTGAGGAAACTGCCGCATCGGGGGCTCTCCCGGCGGCCATAAGCTCACCTGGTGAGCGAGATCGGGCGGGCGGCGGCCAGGGTGCTGGCCGACAGCGGGCAGGTGACCATCGCGCCGGGCCTCACCGACGCCGAGATCAGCGCCGTGGAGGCTCGCTTCGGTTTCGAATTCGACGACGACCACCGCGCCTTCCTGGCCGCCGGCCTGCCCACCGGCCGCGGGTGGCCGGACTGGCGCAGTGACGACACGGCGCTGATCTTCCATGTCGGTTGGCCGGCCCGCGATCTGCTGCGCGCGGTCAAGGAGGACGGGTTCTGGGGTGTCGCCTGGGGTGAGCGACCGGACTCCGGGGACCTGGCGATGCACGTGGCGAGCCGGATGCTCGGCACGGCGCCGCGGATGGTGCCCGTGTTCCGGCAGTGCTACCTGCCCGCAGGCAGGGGCGGGACCGCTACGCCGGTGTGGCTGCTCGACGGCGCCGACGTGTCCCACGCGGGAAACGACCTGCGCGACTTCATCACCCGCCTGTGTGGCGGCCCGGCGGAACCGGTGGAAGCCGCAGTGCCACTGGCATTCTGGAGCGATCTGCTGCCCGGTGCGGAGATGCCGGCGCCCGAGTACCCGGACCTCGGGGCGCCGCCGTTCGAACCCGATCCCGCGGTCGAGGCGCCTGCGGCCGTGCGGCCGCCCGCCGACCCGGCCG
>NZ_JAUMSQ010000424.1:0-4759 GCF_030519285.1 Mycolicibacterium arseniciresistens | reverse complement strand
GCCGCGATGGCCACCGCCAACAGTGCGGCGGCCGCCGCGACGAGCGCAGTCCCGTCCGCGCGATGCGCTGCGGCGCCGACCATCAGCACACCGAAAGCGCTGGGCAGCAACAGTTTCGCCGCCCGAGCCGCCGGAGTTGTCATCGCCGCGTCCCCATTCTTCGGTCGGGGATGAGCGCCATCGCCTGGTCGAGGGTGCCGGTGCTCGGCCAGGCGACGACGTCGACGCCGATGGTGCCCATGTCGCGGTACATGAACGAGCGCTGCAGCGCCCACATCCGGTCGACCAGCGGGTCCTGCTCGCCCTCGAGTGGAGTTCCCTCGAGCACGTCGACGGCGACCACGGGGTGCCCGCGCTTGCGCAGATCGATGAGCGCCAACGCGAACTCCGTCTCCAGCAGCGTCGAGAACGCGATCACGATCGCCCCGGCCGGCACCGCGGGTCTGGGCGCCAGCGTGCCTCCGGCCCGTTCGAAACCTCCGACGGCGCCGAGCATGGTGTCGAGGATCCGGTAGAACTGCCGCTGACCGATGTCGGCGCCCAGCCAACGGGTGTCCCGGTTGCCGAGCGCCACCAGACCGGCCCGGTCGCCGTAGCGCAGCGCGCTCTGCACCACCTGCGCTGCGCCACGCGCCATCCGCTCGGTGGCCGCGGTCGCCGGTCCTGGCGGCTGTGCGTAGGTGTCGACCAGCACCACCACGTCGGCCGCCCGGTCGGTGAGCCGCTCGGTGACGTGCAATGCACCGCGTCGCGCGCTCACCGGCCAGTTCACCGTCCGGAGCTGATCGCCCGGGACGTAGGGCCGGATGTCGGCGTACTCGACGCCCGGCCCGGTGTGCCGGGTCAGGTGGGTGCCCAGCCGGTCCAGCAGATCGATGCGCGGGATCGGGGTGGTCTGCGGCGGCGCCACCGGGAACACACAGACCTCGGCCGCGTCGACGCTGCCGGTGCCCTCGAGCAGGCCGCCGCGGGCGGTCACCCGTACCTCGGCCCGCACCGGGTAGCGACCCCAGCGCGCCGCCTCGGCGTTGACCGTCAGGGGCGGTCCGGTGTCAGCGGCCTCGAGGTCCAGGCCGGGCACGGCGACGCAGGCGATGTGGACCGCGCTGCCGTCGTCGGCGCCCGCCCACACGGTGACACTGACCCGCTCGTTCTCGAAGCAGCGCTGCATCCCCGGGCTGCCCGACACCTCGACCGCCGGCGGCGGCCGCTGCCAGGACAGTGAGCACACCACCCCGAGCAGCGGCGCCGCGAAGGCCACCAGGTCCCACCGGCCGGCGAGCAGCGCGCAGACGATCGCGACCGCCGCGCACGTGGTGACCGCGCGGGTCAGCGCCGATGCGCGCCAGCGCAATTCGGCAGTCGCACGGTGATCGGGCGTCGTCACCGGGCGGCCCGCGGCACGGGTAGCCGGCGCAGCAGTTCCTCGACCACGTCCGATCCCTGCACCCGTCGCACCCACATCTCGGGCCGCAGGCTGATCCGGTGCGACATCGCAGGCACCGCCAGCGCCTTGACGTCCTCGGGCACGACGTAGTCCCGGCCGAGCAGCAGCGCGCGGGCCCGCGCCAGCTGCACCAGGTCGAGTTCGGCGCGCGGGCTGGCGCCGACGGCGACCTGCGGGTGCTGGCGGCTGGCGGTGGCCAGCGACACCACGTACTGCAACACGTCGTCATGCACCGTCACCTGCTCGACCGACTCCTGCATGGCCAGCAGGTCGTGGGCGTCGACCACCTGACGCACGGTCGGCGGCTCCGATCCGCGGTCCAGGCGGCGGCGCAGCATCGTGGCCTCCTCCTGTTCGGAGAGGTACTTGAGTTCCAGTCGGATGGCGAACCGGTCGAGCTGCGCCTCCGGCAGCGGGTAGGTGCCCTCGTACTCGATCGGATTGTCGGTGGCCAGCACCAGGAACGGCGAAGGCAGCGGGTGGGTGACGCCGTCGATACTGACCTGCCGCTCGGCCATCGCCTCCAGCAGCGCGGCCTGCGTCTTGGGTGGCGTGCGGTTGATCTCGTCGCCGAGCAGCAGGTTGGTGAAGACGGGTCCGCGGCGGAACTCGAACCGGCCCGACTGCATGTCGTAGATCGTGGAGCCGAGCAGGTCGGCGGGCAGCAGGTCGGGGGTGAACTGCACACGGGTGAACTCGAGTCCGAGCGCGGCGGCGAAAGACTTTGCGATGAGTGTCTTTCCGAGGCCGGGGAGATCCTCGACGAGGATGTGCCCGCGGGCGAGCACGGTGGTGAGGATGAGCGTGAGCGCCCGCCGTTTGCCGACCACCGCCCTGCCGATCTCGTCGAGCACCGCGTCGCAGTGCGCGCTGGTGGTCTCCACCGGCATCCCCATCTCGGCTGTCATATCTGCTCCAGACGTTGCAGAATGTCGTTGAGAGTGTCGCGGCCGGGGCCGGGTTCGCTGCTGCCGGTGCGCGAGATATTCTCGGGATCGACCCACGGCCACAGCTCGGCGCCGAAGAGCATCTCACCGGTGGCGCGGAAAGCGTTCGGGCTCTTCATCCTTCGTTGCCCGGTGGCGAGTTCGAACTGCCGTGCCAGCATCGGGCGCAGCCGGCGGTCCCAGTCGGTGCGCGTGGTCTCCGACCACGAGATCATCGTCTCGGTCCGGGCCCGCCACCGCCGCAGCGACGCCCCCGCGTCATCGGCGGGTTCGTCGGCGGCCTCGGCGGCGCGGCGGGTGAGGTGCCAGCGGACGGCCAGCAGCACCGCGGCGACCGCGACGCCGGACACCACCAGCACGTCGGTGCGGTCGAGCCGCGCGATCGCGAACAGCTCGACCGCGAACACCAGCGTCACGCCGACGGCGACCAGCCTCGTCATCGCGCCGCCTCGAGTTCGTCGCGCACCAGACGCAGCGCGCGCACCGCGTCGGCCCGGTGCCGCTCCCCCATCTCGTGCGGGCTGAACCGCGCCTCCTCGAACAGGTCGACCAGTTCGGTGGCGCTGTCGGCGCGCAGGACGCGACCGCGCACAGCCCGGGCGAGTACCTCCGACGGGGTGTCGGACGCCTGCGGGATGGTGCCCGGCGACTTCTCGAGCTCGCGTTCCATTGCGACGTAGCAGGCGATGATCGCCTCGCGCGGGTCGCGACTGTGGTCGCCGATCTCCGCCAGCCCGAGTTCGGCCGCCCGCGCCAGGTCCGGGCCGGCCGGTGCCGGTTCCGGCGGCGCGACGGCGCTCGGTGGGGACGACCCGACGGCGCCCGCCTTCCTGCGGCCGACGACAGTCGCGGCGAACGACAGCACGAACAGGGCGATGGTTGCCGCCATCAAGTACCCGAACACGTTGCCGGCCGGTTGGTCCTCGCCGTCGGGTGGTTCCGGCGCTTCGGCCGGCGGGGCGTCGAGCGGCGGGGCGGATTCGGCGTCCGAGGGCACCGGCACGTCGTCGACCGCCAGCTGATTTCCCCAGCGCATCAGCAGCAGCACCACCAGCAGCCACAGCAGCAGGCCGGCCCCGACGATCGCCAGCAGCCGCCACGGCGGCCTGCCGCGCTCCCCGCGGGCATCGCGGGGCGCCTCGACGGGGTATGCGGCCGCTGCCGGGCGGCGGGCCTGGTTGGCGATCGCGATCGCGATGACCGCCATCGACACCGCGAGCATCGCGATGACGGCGACCAGCGTGCCGGGGCCACCGGTGGTGGACTCGGGATCGACGGCCTCGGCCTCGGCCTCGGACCGCTGCACGCCGGGCAGGTATCCGCGCAGCGCGACAGTAGCGAGCATGACCAGCACGGTCACCGCGACCGTGCGTGCCACCGCCTTGTCGTCACCGGGCATGGCCCACCCTCGGCTGTGTACCGACGTCCGGGGCGGCCATCGGCCTTGCCCCATCGTGGCACGGCCTGCGCGCCGACCGCCGGGAAAGTGGGAGGGCTACCCGCTCAGTCGCGGGTCAGAACATCTGCCAGTCCGACGCACCGTCGGGCTGCGTGTAGGACCCCGTCGAGTTCTTGATGACGACCGGGTCGCCGCTGCCGAAGTTGTCGTAGAACCACTGGGCGTTGGCGGGGCTGAGGTTGATGCAGCCGTGACTGACGTTCTCCTTGCCCTGCGATCCAACGGACCAGGGGGCGCCGTGCACGAAGATGCCGCTGTTGTCGATCCGGACGGCGTCCTGGACCTTGAGCTTGTAGCCCTCTTCATCGGTGACCGGCACGCCGTAGGTCGACGAGTCCATCACGATGTCGGCGAACTTCTCCAGCACGTAGTACGTGCCGTTCTTGGTCTCGTAGCCGCGCTTGCCCATGGAGATCGGGAACTCCTTCTCCACCTCGCCGTTGCGCACGACCGTCATGGTCTTGGTGTCGTTGTCAACCGTCGCGACCAGCTGCTCGGGGACGGTGAACGTCGACTTCGTCCCTGCGGCGTCGATGTTGACGACGGTGCCCGCCGGCCAGAAGTCCTGCGGACGCCAGCGCAGCTGGGTGTCGCTGGTCCAGTAGAACCGCCCGGGAACCGGGGGGTTCGACGAGATGTGCACCGCGTCCTGCGCCATCTGGCGGTTGGCGATCGGCCGCTGGAAGTTGATGTAGATCGGCTTGGCGGCGCCGGCGATCGACCCGTTGGTCGGGTTGAACGACGGCGAAAGGAACGGCGGTTTCCCGGTGAAGGGCGTGGGATTCTGGCCCGCCGGGGTGCCCTCTGGGATCGGCAGCGGCGGCCCGGCCAGTGAATCGGCGGCAGGCGGCGCGAACGGATTAGCCGCAGGTGGCGGCGGTGCGAACGGGTTGGGCGCCGGGGCCG
>NZ_JAUMSQ010000423.1:0-4864 GCF_030519285.1 Mycolicibacterium arseniciresistens | reverse complement strand
GCCCCGCCCGGCCGCAGCGCGTGCCGGACCCCGCCGGCGATGACCGCGACCCGGCACCGCACGGTCCGGCCGTCGCCGAGCACGACCACCAGCGGGCCGTCGAGTCCGACCGTCAGCTGCACCGCGGGGTGGTGATGCAGGCCGATGTCGACGTCGTCGGCACCGGTCAGATCGCCCGCGAGCACCAGGCGACCGGGCCGCACACTCCACCGCCCCCGCATGCCCCACGGTATCCCTCGGCCGGGTCGGCGGGCGGGGTCCGCTGCGCTAACTTGGAAACCATGAGTACGCCCAAGGTGCAACTGACCGACGACCAGTGGCGCGACAAGCTCACCGCCGAGGAGTTCGTCGTGCTGCGCCGGGCCGGCACCGAACGCCCGTTCACCGGCGAGTACACCGACACCAAGACCGACGGTGTCTACGAGTGCCGGGCCTGCGGTGCCGAACTGTTCCGCAGCAGCGAGAAGTTCGAATCCCATTGCGGCTGGCCGTCGTTCTTCGACCCGGCCGACTCCGACGCGGTGATCTTGCGGACTGACGATTCGATGGGTATGCGGCGCGTCGAGGTGGTCTGCGCCAGCTGCCACAGCCACCTCGGCCATGTCTTCGAAGGTGAGGGCTACCCGACACCGACCGATCAGCGGTACTGCATCAACTCCATCTCACTGCGGCTGGTGCCGAAAGCGCCATGAACGCGCGCCGAGTGTGAACGTCACGACGGAAATCTCGCTCAGGCGTCGTGAGGTTCACACTCGCGGCCGATGAAAGCCGGCACTACCCGGGGTACACCGCGAACTCGGCGCGGTCCTCGGTGTCGGCGACGCATTGGAACAGCAGCGGCGCCGTCATCGCCGTGCCGGAGTAGCAGGTGAACGGCGCGATGACCTGATATTTGTCGCCATCGGGCCGGTATTGCGCCGCATAGTCCGACGCCGTGACGCAGTCGATGTCGCCTGCGGTGATCACGATGGTCTGGCCGTTACGCGGTGGGCACTGCTCGCCGCTCGGATCCTGGGCGAGCGCCTCAGGCGCAGTCGCCATCGCGGAGACGAACAAGGTGGCGCCGACCCATGCCCTGGTTCTCATCCACCCATGATGCCGGTGCCGGCACCGCAATCAGGCCGTTTGCTCCGAAACGTCTACCGCGTCAACCCGATGTCGCTGCGGCGGCCGCGGGGCTGACACCGCGGGCGAGCAGGTCCAGCATCGTCGCGGAGTCGACCGGTGCACTGAAGTGAAAACCTTGGGCCACCCCGCAGCCGTACTCGCGCAGCAGGTCGGCCGTCTCGGCGTCCTCGACACCCTCGGCCACCGTGACCATGCCGAGCACATGGGTGAGATTCACCACCGCACGCACCACCGCCGCCGCCCGCGGGTCGCTGGTCACCGGTGCGATGAGCCGCCGGTCGAGCTTCACCTCGTCGATGGGCAGCTCGCGCAGATAGCTCAGTGCCGAGTAACCGCTGCCGAAATCGTCGATGGCCACCCGGATTCCCCGCTCGCGCAGGTCGTTGAGCACCGACCGGGTGCGGCCGATGTTGTCGAGCAGCAGGTCCTCGGTGATCTCCACGGTGAGCGCGTCCGGAGGCAGCCGACGGTGTTCGAGCGCCTCGGCGATCCGTGCAGGCAGCTTCACGTCGGCCACCGCGGGCGCGAACAGGTTGATCGCGACGGGCACGCCGAGGCCCGCGCGGTACCAGCGGGCCACGTCGTCGAGGGCCATGTTGAGGACGAGCCTGGTGATGGGCGCCATCAGACCGTGCGTGCGGACCAGCGGCAGGAACTCGTCGGGTGACAGCATCCCGCGCTGGGGGTGCGGCCAGCGCAGCAGCGCCTCCGCCCCGACCACCTCGCCGGTCTGCAGGTCGATCTTGGGCTGGTAGACCAGCGTCAGGCCGTAGTGGTCGATGGCGTGGCGGAGCTCGCCGAGCAGCCGCACGGCGTCGGCTCCCCCGCCCCGCGTGCCGCCCGGCCCGGCGTTCCACCCGGCGTCCTCGGGATACACCAGCGCCATCTCGCTACTGAAGACGTGCACGCCGCCGGTGCGCGACCGTTTGGCGGTGTACATCGCCAGATCGGCCTGTTTGAACAGAATGTCGGCGGTCAGGTCGGGCTCGTCGTTCTGACTCTCGAAACTCGCCACGGCGAGCCCGACGCTGGGCCGCATCAGCAGCTGCTGGCCGTCGATCACGAACGGCTCGTCGAACGCCTCGACCACCCGGTGCGCGACGCGGTGGGAGTGGTCGACCCGGCCCTCGAGCAGCACCGCGAACTCGTCGCCACCGAGGCGGGCGACGGTGTCACCGGTACGCACGCAGCCCACCAGCCGCTCGGCCACCCGCATCAGCAACGCGTCGCCGGCGGGGTGGCCGAGGCTGTCGTTGACCAGCTTGAAGTCGTTGAGGTCGAGCGACAGCAGGGCCACCGCCCGGTCGTCGCGCTGGCGCAGCTGCATCGCGTGGGTCAGCCGGTCGTTGAACAGCGCGTAATTGGCCAGCCCTGTGAGCGGATCGCGCAGCGCCTGCTCGGCGACGATGCTCAGCAGCCGCCGGTTCTCGGTGACCACGACGAACTGCCGCAGCAACACGGCCAGGACCAGGCTCAGCGCCACAGGGACGACCGGACCGGTGGTGAGGTGGGGCAGGAAATCGACGGTGCCCAACACCGCCGCCATCAGCAGTGGCACGTAGGGCAGCAGGGCCGACGCCCGAGACGGGATCTGTGGCACGTCCGCGTCCTCGACCGCGGCGTCCCGGCCGACGAGTGCGGCGATGCCGGTGATCAGCAGGCCGGCCAGCCAGCCGAGGTCGAAGATGCCGGTGTAGTACGTGTCCTCGGCGATCTGGTAGGCGAATCCGCTGTCGGAGATCGCCATGAACGCGACGCCGACGGCCACCAGCACCAGCGGCAGCCGTTGCCCTGCCCGGGTGCGGCCGAGCACCAGCACCGCCACCGTGAGCACGACGAGGTCCGACACCGGGTACGCCAACGACAGCGAGAGCGAGAACAGGCTCTCTCCGCCGGCTTCGTAAACCCGTCGGAGCACCGTCACCCACGACACCACGAACAACGATCCGGCGACGATGAGGCCGTCCAGCAGGAACCGGGTTCGGGACTGGCCGGTGTGGCCGACGGGGAAGAGCAACAACGCCAGGCCGGCGCCGACCGGGAAGACCAGGTAGGCCGCATCGGCGATCGACGGGAACGGCGACCGGTCGAGGAGGAGCTCGTAGTAGCTCCACAACACTTCGCCGACCGTCCAGCCGAGCAGGCCGACCGTCAGCGCCAGCCAGGCCGCCCGCTGGCGGCCGCGCGTGGCACGGACGGCCAGCACGGCACAGCCGGTGGAGAACATGCCGAGGACGACGAAGGCCAGGTCACTCATCACCAGGACGGTGCGGGGCCCGCCCCAGCCGGCCACGGTCCACACACCGACGGCCGTACACAGCGCGGTGGCCACGACGATGGTGCGCCTCGACCTGAGTCGCATGGAGGTCCCCTCGTCGCGCGCGCACCCGAAGCGTCGATCTTAGCAAAGCCGCTAAAGGCGCCACCGAACGATGGTTGTTCTTTGCCAAACCGCAGCATGGTGCCCTTATTGCGTGCTCTTCCGGCCAGGACGGAGGTTAGTCGATTTCCTGCGTAAGCGCGCGTCGACAACGCGTCACCGCGCATGCGGGACGAGCAAATTTCAGCGCGTACCCGCCGGACGGCCGGTCAGGGCAGCCGGGCGATGAGTTCCTCGACCCCGACACGCGGACCCGTGAAGAACGGGGTCTCCTCGCGGACGTGCCGACGCGCGTCGGTGGCGCGCAAATCCCGCATCAGGTCGACGATGCGGTGCAGCTCAGGCGCCTCGAACGCCAGGATCCACTCGTAGTCCCCGAGTGCGAACGCCGGGACGGTGTTGGCCCGCACGTCCTTATAGCCGCGCGCCGCCATCCCGTGCTCGGCCAGCATGCGCCGGCGCTCCTCGTCGGGCAGCACGTACCAGTCCAGCGATCGCACGAAGGGGTAGACGCAGATGTAGTCACCCGCGGGCTCACCGGCCACGAACGCGGGCACGTGGCCCTTGTTGAACTCGGCCGGCCGGTGCAGCGCCACGGTGCTCCACACCGGCGTGCTCGCCCGGCCCAGCGCGGTGGCGCGCCGGAAATCCGAGTACGTGGCCTGCAGCGCCTCCACGTTGTCGGCGTGCGTCCACACCATGAAGTCGGCGTCGGCGCGCAGACCCGCCACGTCGTAGACACCGCGGACCACCACGCCGTCGTCCTCGCGCTGCTTGAGGAACGTCGCGGTCTCGTCGACCACCGGCCCGCGGTCCTCGCCGAGGGCGCCGGGCGTCGCCGCGTACACCGAGATCATCGAGTACCGGATCATGGCGTTGAGGGCGTCGTAATCGAGCTTGGCCATGGCCCTATCGTGCCACGCCCGACGGCGCCAGCAGCGTGGCCGCCGCCCGGGTGGCCGATGCCACACAGGCCGGCACGCCGATGCCGTCGAGGTACCCGCCCGCCACCGCCAGCCCCCGCGGCAGGCCGGCGCGCAACTCGGCCACCAGGGCGCCGTGGCCGGGCCCGTACTGCGGCATCGCGTCGATCCAGCGGTGCACGTGGCTGTCCTCCGGCTCGGTGCGGATACCGAAGACGTCCTCGAGATCCTGGGCGGCCCAGTCCAGCAGGTCCTCGTCGCCGGCGCTGCGGGCCAGATCGTCGCCGAACCGGCCGTAGGACAGCCGCACCAGCTCGACGTTCCCGCGCCGGCCCCACTTGCGCGACGACAGCGTGATCGCCTTGGCGTGCAGCCGCTCGCCGCCGGCGACCAGCACCCCCGACTGCTGCGGCAGCGGGGTGCCACCCGGCAG
>NZ_JAUMSQ010000422.1:0-4665 GCF_030519285.1 Mycolicibacterium arseniciresistens | reverse complement strand
CGGCGCGCGGCGTCCCGGGCGGCGGACGGCAACGACTCGGTCAGCGGGACCCGGCTCAGCCGGGCGGCCATCGCCCCGAGATGGCCGTTCCCGGCGGCCGGTGCCGGTCGGGCCGCTGTGAATTCGCCCATCCACGCGGTGAGTTGATCGGCGTGCGCCTGCTGGGTCTGCCCGTCGATGGCCCACGTCAGGTAGGCCCTCAGCGCGACCGTGGCGTGCACGCGTTCCCACAGCGCGGCCGAGATCAGTTCCGGCTGCTCGTAACTGGCCTCGGTGATCAGCTGCCAGCCGTATCGCAGCATCGGCGGCGCGGCGAAGGTACCGGTGGCGCGCAGCGCCGCGTCGGTGCACTTCAGTGACAGCGCCTCGACATCGGGGTGGCCGCCGCCGACGAGCTCCCTCAGCCGAAGCACCAGCGTGTCGAACTGCTTCTGCTGCGCGGGATTCGGCGCCGCCGCCTGCCTCATGGCGAGCAGCAGCAGGTGTCCGCCGATGATGCCGGCGATCGGGCTGGTGACGTTGGTGACCAGCATGTCGACGAGCTGCCCGCCGTGGCCCTCGGCGAGGATGTTGCGGTTCAACGCCAGCGCCAGGCGGGCGCCCTCGACGGCGGCATCCTCGTCAGCCGATCGCGGCGTCCCGTGTCTGCGCATGAACAGGGCCACCCCGGCGAGTCCGTCGGGGTGGTCGGCGGACGGGGTCTCATGTGCGGCGCGCTTGACGGCGACCTGAGTGATCCAGCCGGGGGACACGACGAGACACCCCTCGTGGCGTCGACCGTCGGCACGGCACTGTCTCAGGTAGTACGTGCCCGGTTCGAGTGGCCGCTCCCAGACGGCCACCGCGTCGACGCCCGGCTGTCCGTCGAGTTCACTCTCGGCGACCAGGTCGCCCAGCGATGAGCCTGCGGCGTCGACGACTTCGAGACCCGCCATCGGGTGGGGGACCGCTATCGGCGACTGGCCGGGATCCGTCCAGTGCCGGGCGAGCAGCGAGATGCCGGAGCTGCCGTGTACGAACGGCGTGTGGCGGTTGCGACCCTCGGCCGCCGCCGCGAACGGTGCCTCGTGCGTGCCGATGGTCGCCGCGGTCCCCGGGATGGGCGCCGCGGACGGGAGTTGCGGCGACGCCACCCGGCCGGGCACGCCGTGGCGATCCAGCAGCACAACCTGATCGCAGACCATGGTGATGTCGCGGCCGAACTCGACCCGCACCTTGTAAACGCCGGAGCTGTCGACCTCGTGCACCTCGCCGGTGCCGTCGAAGACACGCTCGAAGCGGTTGTCCATCACGCTGATCGCCGCCGACGGGTTGTCGGCGACCACGTCGAGGGAGAACAGCTCGGTGCCGTCGGACGGTTCGACTGGGGGACCGGCGTCGCTGACCGTCTTCGTCACCGGTCCCGCACCGCTGACCTGGAAGCCGTGCCGCAATCCCGATTCCGCGACCTCGGCGACGTACAACCCCCGCAGGAGCTGCCCGCTCCATGCACCGTTCCGGACCGTCGCCGTCTCTGCCACGACCAGCGGCCGGCCGGTCCAGATCTGGAGTGATTTTCCGTCGGTGCCCGCCGGAAAGGATAGCTGTACAGGGTATTTCAGCCGTGCCGGCAGCCGGTGGAACACCAGCCCGTCGTCGGCACGGACGAAGGGATAGAGGTCCACAGCGGTGGAGTTCCGCGCCGAATCCGGAAGGAACTCGGGCATCACGGTCAGCAGGAAGTTGCGCAGGCTGTACCCGGTGACGCGGCCGCGCTCGTCGGCGGCACCGCCCTGCAGGCCACGCAGCAGTGTCCAGGTGAACACCCCGTGCACCTGTCCGTCGTCCATGCGGTGCTCCAGCGCGCTCTTGGTCTGCGCAGCGAGGCCGAGGAAGGCGGGGACGGCCGATCCGGTGCCGATGCGGGTGCGCAGCGGCACGTCGTTGACCGGGATGGACTGGGAGAAGTTCATGCAGCAGTCCATCCACAGCACGACCTCGCGGAACCGCTGCGCCGTGCGGAACCACTGCATCCAGCCGTGGGCGAACACATGCTCCGGACTCATCTGACTGGCGTTCGCGGCGAACAGCGCGCCTTCCTCCAGCCGCGGGGCGAAGCCGTGCCCCGAGAAGTACAGGTAGAGCCTTCGCCCTGACGTGTCGCGGGTCTGCTCCTCGACCCACTTGAGGGCGCGTTCGACCTGCGCGGCCGCCGGCTGCGGATCGTGCGTGTCCACGGGATCGGCCGAGCGGATCAGCCGGACATCGTCCTCCGCCAAGCCACCCCCGTCGGGGTCGACGAGCCAGTTCTTCACGGCGAGCGCGTCGTTGTGCGGTCCGTCGAGATCGGGTGCGGCGCCGTCGGCGGCCAGCTGCGGGTATCGCGAAATACCCACCACCACTGCGAGATCCCTCATGGCTGTGTCTCCCCGCCGCGGCCGCTCACCACGGGTACGCGTCGTGGATGAACTCCTTGTCCGTCTCGGACAGAGTGCGGTTGAGACCTGCGGAGAACCCGTCGGTGGTCCATGCGGCCGGAATCGGATACATCATGATCGAGCGGTTGTCGACGTCGGTGGCGTCCACCTCGGCCGGGTCGTACTTCTTGAAGATGTTGTGCTCGATGGTCGCCTCGTCCCACCTGTTGGGCGGGCCGGACAGGTCGGCGATCACCGCGGCGCGGTTCCAGTTGATCGACCCGATCGGATTCTGGTGCTCGTGGATCAGGCCGAGCGCATGCCCGAATTCGTGCAGCACCACCCGTAGTTCGGAGTCCGTGGAATCCGGGGTGAGCCAGCCGAAGTTCATCGTCGGCTGCGACGGGGGAATGTCCTTGGACATGGTGCCGAGATAGGACCACGACCCGTCGCCCTGCTCGAACGCGACGCGGATGTCGGCGTCCTCACCGTCGACGAACTTCAGGTCCAGGTTGGCCATCTGCGGTCCCGTCCACGTCTTGGCCACCTCGGCGACGCGCCGCCGCAGATCCGGATCGCCCTCCAAGAAGGCCACGGTGATCTGGGTCCCGGGTTCCCAACGGAACTCGTTCAGAATCGCGGCCTTCGTCTTCCCCTGGACCTGCCCGGGCACGGGCACCATGCAGAAGTGGCGTGCGTTCTCCTCGGTCATGGCGACACCTTTCTCTCGTTCACACCCCGACCCCCGGGGATGTGCTGCCTCGAGTGTCTGCCGTCGCGCGTGGCAGGTCGTGAGTAGTGCGCTACTCGACATGTGAACGGAGGCCGGCAGGTTGCGTAGCTCTACTCATCCCCTGACCGCCTGCCACCGGGCATGCTGATGGACATGTCGCTCATCCAGCCCACGGCCGACGCGCTCGCCGGTGACGTCACCAAACCCGGCCGCGACCGCGCGGTGGACGTCGCCCGCCTCGTCGCACTGGTCGTGGTGATGTTCGGGCACTGCGCCCTGCTGCTGGCCACCATCGACAGCAGCGGTGTCCGCATCGGCAACCTGCTCGGGGCCCTGCCCGACATCCAGCCCGTCACCTGGGTCGTCCAGGTCATGCCGCTGTTCTTCCTCGCCGGCGGCGCCGCGGGGGCCTACGGCTGGCGGTCCGGCGCCGTCTGGGGTGGCTGGTTGTTCGCCAGGACCCAACGGCTCTGCCGGCCGGTGTTCTGGTATCTCGCAATGTGGTCGCTGGGACTGCTCGTCGTGCGCGTCACGCTCGGCGGCGAATCGGCCGACCGGCTCGGACGCGAATCCGTCGCGCTGCTCTGGTTCCTCGGCGTCTACCTCGTGACCCTCGCCTTCGTCCCGGTGCTGACGCGACTGCGGTCGGGCCGCTCGGCCACGGCGCTGGTCGCCTCGCTGCTCGTCGCCGCGGCGGCAGTCGACGCCATCCGGGTCGCCGCCGGCACCCCTACCGCGGGTGTCGCCAACTTCCTGGTCGTCTGGCTGATCCCGATCGTGCTCGGGGTGGCCTACGCGCGGGGTCTCGTCTGTCGGCGCGCCGCCCTGGCCGCCGCCGCCGCCGCCCTCGGCGCCCAGATCGCGCTCGCGGCAACCGGTGTGTACGAGGTGGCACTGGTGGTCACCGGTGTCGAGCACATGTCGAACGTGTCGCCGCCGACACTGCTGCTCGCGCTGCAGTGCACCTGGATGTCCTGCGCGTTCATCGCCGTGGCCGGGCCCGTCCGCCGGTGGGCCGCCCGCCCGCGGGTGTGGCACGCCGTCGCGGTGGGCAACGGTGGCGCGATGACGCTCTACCTCTGGCACATCCCGGCGATCGCGGTGGCCGCCTTCTCGCTGCACGCCCTCGGTCTTGACGCCTACGACGTCCACGCACCGGACTTCTGGGGCCTGCTGGCACTGCGGGCACTCGTCTTCGCGGTCGTGATGACCGTCGCCTTCCGGGTGTTGTCACCGCTGGAACACCGGCCCCTGCCGTGGTGGGACGCCCCGGCTCGACCCGTCGGCGCGCGGTCGACGGCGGCGGGCCTGCTGGTGTGCGTCGCAGGCGTCGCGCTGGTGCTGCTGGCCAAGAACGGACTCGCGGGCGCCACCGGCTGGGTCACCCTCGGCGGCTTCCTGCTCGCCGCCGTGGCCGCCCGTCTCTGCGCGGGCCGCACGGCGGTCTAGCCGGACCGGTGCGCGGTGGGATGCACCTGCACCCGGTAGCCGTGCCGCAACGCCGCCACCGTCAACGCCGGCGTCACCACCGCCACC
>NZ_JAUMSQ010000421.1:0-355 GCF_030519285.1 Mycolicibacterium arseniciresistens | reverse complement strand
CGGCGGCTTCCTGCTCGCCGCCGTGGCCGCCCGTCTCTGCGCGGGCCGCACGGCGGTCTAGCCGGACCGGTGCGCGGTGGGATGCACCTGCACCCGGTAGCCGTGCCGCAACGCCGCCACCGTCAACGCCGGCGTCACCACCGCCACCTCGCCCGCCGCCGCGGACACCGGTGCCGGATCGACGTAGCCGGCCGGCGTCCAGCGGTGCGTCGCACCGCCCCACAGCAGACGGAGATCGCGGTCGCCATCCCGGCCGCCGAGGTCGACGAACACCCCGTCGGGAAGATCCGCAGCCAGTGCGCTGGAGCGCGGCGCCCGCCGCGATGCGGCCAGCAGGGCATCGAGATCCTTCGCG
>NZ_JAUMSQ010000420.1:0-4446 GCF_030519285.1 Mycolicibacterium arseniciresistens | reverse complement strand
GGCCGCGTCCGCAACCGGTCGCGGACCGCCTCCAGCCGCGTGGGCACATACGGTTCGGGCAGCGGCAGCCGCAGCAGGCGGTTCACCCGGTCGTCGCGGCCCGCCCGCAGCGCGGCCACCGCCTCGGGTTCGTGACGCGCGGCATTGGTCATCACGCCCATCATCAACAATGTTGTCGCCGTTGATGTCCCGCCGGCGGAGATGAGCGGCAGCTGCAGACCGGTGACGGGCAGAAGACCCACCACGTAGCCGACGTTGATGAACACCTGGCCGAGCACCCAGGTGGTGGCGGTGGCGGTGAGCAGCCGCAGGAACGGATCGGCCGAGCGGCGCGCGATGCGCATCCCGGTATAGGCGAACAGGCCGAACAGCCCCAGCGTGCCCGCGGCGCCGATGAAGCCGAGCTCCTCGCCGATGATCGCGAAGATGAAGTCGTTGTGGGCGTTGGGCAGGTAGTTCCATTTGGCGCTGCCCTGGCCGAGGCCGTCGCCGAACACCCCGCCGTTGGCCAGCGCAAACCGTGCCTGCCGGGCCTGGTACCCGGAGCCCTGGGCATCCGCGGCGGGATCCAGCCACGACTGCACCCGCGCCGAGCGGTAGCCCTCGGCCATCGCCAGAATCGCAGCCGACACCATGACCGCGAGCAGCGAGCTGAGGAACACCCGCAGCGGCAGGCCGGCGTACCAGAGCAGCGCGAGCAGGATGATGCCCAGCGACACCGTCTGCCCGAGGTCGGGCTGCGCGACGATCAGCGCGAGGGCGATCACCGCCGCGGGCACCAGCGGGATGAGCATCTCGCGTAGTGAGGCCCGCTCCAGGCGGCGGGCCGCCAGCAGGTGCGCGCCCCAGATGGCGAAGGCGATCTTGGCCAGCTCCGACGGCTGCATCGAGAAGCCCGACACCACGAACCAGCCGCGAGACCCGTTGGCCACCTTGCCGATCCCGGGGATGAGCACCAGGATCAGCAGGACGATCGTCAGTGCGAAGGCGGGGAACGCCAGCCGGCGCATCATGGCGACCGGCATCCGCAGCGCGACGTAGAACGCCAGGAGGCCGACGGCGGTCCAGAGCACCTGCTTGGCGAACACCGACCAGGGCGATCCGGCGGAGTCGTAGGAGTACACCCCCGACGCCGAGAGCACCATCGTCAGGCCGAGCGTGGTGAGCAGCGCCGCGACGGCGATGATCAGGTGGAACGACGTCATCGGCCGGCCGAGCCAGGCGCCGAACCGGGTCCGTGGTCCGTGCGTCACCGCCGCACCGGCCGTCTCCGCCCCGGCGCCCCGCGAGCGCAGACGGGCCAGCAGGTTGCCCACGGCCCGCTACCGGGTGCCGGCGCGCACGGCGGCGGCGAACGCGTCACCGCGGTGGCCGTAGCCGGTGAACTGGTCGAAGGAGGCGCCCGCGGGCGCCAGCAGGACGGTGTCGCCCGGCCGTGCCAGCTCACCTGCGGCCTCGACCGCCGCGGCCATCACCGCATCGGCGATCGCCCGGTCAGCCACTTCGACCACACGAGTCACATGCTTAACAGCAGACTCAGTTGTCCCATGCACCCCAGAATCCTCCCTCGTCACAAGCTCGACGACGGGGACATCCGGGGCGTGTCGCGATAACGCCTCGGCGACGACCGCGCGGTCACGCCCGATCAGCACCGCTCCGGCCAGCTGTCCGGCCACCTCACGGACGAGCTCCTGCACCGACGCGCCCTTGAGCAGGCCGCCGGCGATCCACACCACCCGCGGGTACGCGGCGATCGACGCCCGGGCGGCATGGGGGTTGGTGGCCTTGGAGTCGTCGACGTAGGTGACGCCGCCGCGCACCGCCACCACCTCCGCCCGGTGCCTGCCCACCGTGAAGTCCCGCAGCGCAGCGGCCACCGCGGCGGGTTCTACGCCGACGGCCCGGGCCAGCGCCGCCGCGGCCAGCGCGTCCAGGACGCCGACCGGCCCAGCCACCGGGATGTCGGCCGTGCCCGCCAGCTCGACCTCGCGGCCGAACGCGTTGTCGACCAGCATGCCGTCGCGCACCCCGAGTTCGCCCTCGCCGGGCACGCCGAGCCGGAAGCCGGCCCGCACCGGCGCGGTCGCGCCGTCCAGCAGGCCGGCGGCCACCGGGTCGTCCAGGCCGACGACCGCCACCCGGCCGTCGAGCACCCTGGCCTTGTCGTGGGCGTATGCGGCCAGCGAACCGTGCCAGTCCAGGTGGTCCTCGGCGACGTTGAGCACGACACCGGCCTCGGGGCGCAGCGACGGCGCCCAGTGCAGCTGGAAGCTGGACAGCTCGACGGCCAGGACGTCGGACGGCTGCCCGAGCACGTCGAGCACCGGCTCGCCGATGTTGCCGCACAACGCACTGCGCAGGCCGGCCGCCACCAGCATGGCGTGCAGCATGGAGGTGGTGGTGGTCTTGCCGTTGGTGCCCGTCACCGCCAGCCAGCGCCGCGGCGGGCCGTAGCGCCCCGACTGGTCGAGCCGCCACGCCAGCTCCACGTCACCCCAGACCGGCACACCCGCGGCGGCCGCCGCGGCCAGGACCGGCGCGGTGGGCGGAAACCCGGGACTCGTCACGACCAGGTCGTAATCGGCGATGCGCGTCACCGCCGTGGCCGGGTCGATCACCGGAGTGCCCACGCCGGCGTAGGGGGCCAGCGCCGACGCGTTGTCGTCGCACAGCGTCGCCGTCACCTGAAGCGGCGCCAGCGCGGCCAGCACCGCCCGCCCGGTGATACCGGCTCCGGTGACCAGAACCGCCGCCCCGGGGGCTATCGGCGACACGTCACGCCCCGACGGCGGCGAGCCACTCGCTGTAGAAGAGCGCGACACCGAGGCCGCAGGCGATCGCCGTCAACAGCCAGAACCGGATGATCACCGTCGTCTCGGCCCAGCCGACCAGTTCGAAGTGGTGGTGGAACGGGGCCATCCGGAACACCCGCCTGCCGGTCGTGCGGAACGCCAGGATCTGCACGACCACCGACGTCACCTCGGCGACGAACAGCGCGCCGAGCACCACCGCGAGGATCTCGGTGCGGCTGGTGACCGACAGGCCCGCGATGACGCCGCCGAGCGCCAGTGAGCCGGTGTCACCCATGAAGATCTTGGCGGGCGCGGCGTTCCACCACAGGAAGCCGATGCAGGCGCCCGCCGTCGCCGCCGCGATCAGCGCCAGGTCGAGCGGGTCGCGGACGTTGTAGCAGCCGAGACCGGGACTGGTCGCGCACGCGTTGCGGTACTGCCAGAAGGTGATGATCACGTAGGCCGCGGTGACCATCGCCATGGCGCCGGCCGCCAGGCCGTCCAGGCCGTCGGTGAAGTTGACCGCGTTCGACCACGCGCTGACGATCACCACACAGAACAGCACGAACACCGCGGGCGCCAACGTCACCGTGGCGATCTCGCGGACGTACGACAGCTCAGCGCCGCCCGGGGTCAGCCCGTCGGCGTTGCGGAACTGCAGCGCCAGCACGCCGAACAGCACCGCCGCCAGCAGCTGGCCCACCGTCTTGGCGGTCTTGTTCAGGCCGAGGTTGCGCGCACGCCGGAGCTTGATCAGGTCATCCAGGAAGCCGACCACGCCCAGGGCGGTGGCCAGCCCGAGGACCAGCAGACCCGACGCCGAAGGGCCCTCCCCGCCGAGCGCCACGCCGACGAGGTGGGTGCCCAGATAACCCGCCCAGATGCCGGCCAGGATCGCCACCCCGCCCATCGACGGGGTGCCGCGCTTCTTGCGGTGGCTGGCCGGGCCGTCCTCGCGGATCTCGTGGCCGAGGCCGCGCTGGGTGAACAGCCGGATCAGCGCGGGAGTCAGCAGGATCGACACCGTCAGCGCGATGCCGACGGCGATGAGGATCTGTCTCATCGATCACCGATTCCGGGGTCCGCCGCCAGCGCGTCGGCCAGCGCACCGAGCCCGGCCGAGTTCGACGCCTTCACCAGCACCACGTCACCGGGCGCCAATTCGGCGCGCAGCACGGCCAGCGCCGCGCCGGCGTCGGCGACCAGGGCGGCCTCCGACCCCCACGATCCCTCCATGACCGCCCCGTGATGCATGGCGCTCGGCGACCTCCCGGTTCCGACGACGATGAGTCGAGACACATCTAAGCGCACGGCCAGCCGGCCGATGCGGTCATGCTCGGTTATCGCGTCCTCCCCGAGCTCGGCCATCTCGCCGAGCACCGCCCAGCTGCGGCGCCGCTCCTGCCCGCCGCGGGCCATCCAGGCCAGCGCCTTCAGACCGGCCTGCATGGAGTCGGGGTTGGCGTTGTAGGCGTCGTTGACCACGGTCACCCCGTCGGCACGGGTGGTCACCTCCATGCGGTGCCGCGACGCAGGACCTGCGCCGGCCAGCGCGGCGGCCACCTGCTCGGGGCGGGCGCCGCATTCCAGCGCCACCGCCGCCGCACACAGCGCGTTCGACACCTGGTGCTCGCCGTGCACCGCGAGCGCGACG
>NZ_JAUMSQ010000042.1:0-44484 GCF_030519285.1 Mycolicibacterium arseniciresistens | reverse complement strand
TGACCGCTCCCGTGATCGCCGGCGGTCGCGCGGCGCTCACCGGCGCGCTCGTCGTGGTGGCGGCCTCGACGCTGGGCTGGGCGCTGGCCGAGCCGATGAACTCGCTGGCCGGGTCGGCGGTGCGTGCGCTGGCCGACTCCGCGGCGGTGGTCACTCTCGGGCTGACGGTGGTGCCGATGCTCGACGTCGGCAGGCACCGCGCCGAACTCGTCCGCTCGTCGGCCACCGCGCTCGGAGTGGCCGCAGCCGTCTGGCTGCTGGCCGAGGTGGTGCGCCTGGTCGTCGTGACCGCGCAGGCCGCCGCCCTGCCGCTGAGCAGGGTGGGGGCGCGTGACGTCCTGCAGTTCTCGCTTCAGACGACCGTCGGGCGTGCGGGCCTGTTCAGCATCGCGGCGGCACTGGCCGTCGGACTGATCGCGTTGGCCGCACCGCGGACGGCGGTGGCGGCCGTTGCGGCGGGCGGGTTGGCGGCGGCGGGGCTGGCCGCCAGGACGCTCGCGGGTCACCTCGCGGAAAGCCCCTGGGGCGGAGTGGCGGTGGCGGTCCACGCGCTGGCCGCCGCGGTGTGGTGCGGTGCCCTGGCGGCGATGGTGCTGACAGTGGGGCATCGCGGACGATGGGCCCGGGTGCTGCCGAGGTTCTCCCAGCTGTCGCTCCTCTGTGTGGGGGTGCTGCTGGCCGCCGGGGTCGCCGGTGCGGTCGCGGCGGTCGACTCGTGGGACGCGTTGTTCTCGACCGGGTACGGCCGCGTGCTGTCGGCGAAGATCTTGGTCACGGCGGTGTTGATGGTGCTGGCGTGGCGGAATCGGGCCGGGTGGCTTCCGGCGGCGCAGGCGCACCGTGCGACGGCCGGATTGTCACGCACCCGCTCGCTGATCGAGTTGGCGATCATGGCCGTCGCGCTGGCGCTGGCCGCCGCACTGGCAGTGACGGGTTGACCGGTGACCCCGCCTGGCATGATGGGCACCACTGCCGGCTTCGACACTCACGCGATCGCGCACGAGCCAGAGACACCGCAAAGGAGCAGCCGAATGGCAGACCAGCAGGGTCGCCCCGACCAGACCCCGGACGCCGCCGCACCGGCCGCTCCCCCGCCGTCGTCGGGCGCTGCCGATCCCGCACCGCCACCGGCGCAGCCCGCCAAGAAGGCGCCTGCGAAGAAGGCACCTGCCAAGAAGGCCGCGGTCAAGAAGGCACCCGCCAAGAAGACGCCCGCGAAGGCCGCGAAGAAGGCGCCTGCGAAGAAGGCGCCCGCCAAGAAGATTCCGCCCGCGACGGCTGCCGCTCCCGAGTCCCCGGCCGCCCCGATCCCGGCGCAACCGGAGCCCTCCCTTCCCACGCCGTCCGCCTCCGACATCACCGCCGCCGCCAAAGAGGCTGCTGCTCAGGCGAAGTCGACGGTAGCCACGGCTGCGAACCCCGTCGCGGGTGCGGTGCCGATGCCGCTGAGGTCAGCGGAGCAGTCCCGGGTGCCGGTCGCGGCGGCCGTCGCCGCGGGCGTCCTGGCGATCCTGCTCGTGCTCATCGCACGCCGGTACGCCGACGACGACTGACCTCCGGCACTTGACCCTGACGCGACGTCAGGGCCGATAGTCATTCCCATGGACGACACGGCAGCCAGGACGGTCGGCGCGGTCGCCGATCTGACCGGCGTCTCGGTGCGCACCCTGCACCATTACGACCACATCGGTCTGGTGGTGCCGGGCGTACGTACCTCGGCGGGCTACCGCGGCTACACCGACGCCGACATCGAACGTCTGCACGTCGTGCTGGTGTACCGGTCGGTCGGACTGCCGCTGGAGGAGATCCGGACCCTGCTCGACGAGTCCGGCTCCGACGTCCTTGCGCATCTCGAGCGCCAGCACAAGCTGCTGCTCGAGCGCGCCGATCATCTGCAGCACACGATCAGGGCAGTGGAGGAACTGATGGACGCACACCGCGAAGGAATGCAACTGACCGCCGAGGAACAGGTGGAGGTGTTCGGCTCCACGGTGTTCGGCGGCGAGTACGCCGACGAGGCACGGGAGCGCTGGGGCGGCACCGAGGTGTGGCGGCAGTCCCAGCAGCGGTCCGCGCAGCTCTCCAAACAGGACTGGATCGCCGTGAAGAACGAGGGCGACGCCCTGCTCGAAGCGCTGGCACAGGCCAAGCGCGGCGGCGTGGCGCCCGGGTCGCCGGCGGCGAACGAGTTGGCCGACCGGCACCGCGCCTCGATCGAGCGGTTCTACGACTGCAGTGCCGACATGCACGTCTGCCTCGCCGAGATGTACCTCGCCGACGACCGGTTCACCCGCTACTACGACGACGCCGAGCCGGGGCTGGCGCAGTTCGTGCACGACGTCATCGTGGCGCGGGCGCAGACATGACGGGCTGAGATAATCGTCGGGTGACCATCGCACCCCGCGCCACCGCCGACCTCGTCGACGACATCGGCCCCGACGTCCGCAGCTGCGACCTGCAGTTGCGGCAGTTCGGCGGCCGGTCCGAATTCGCAGGCCCGATCACCACGGTGCGTTGTTTCCAGGACAACGCGCTACTCAAGTCGGTGCTGTCCGAGCCGGGCGACGGCGGAGTCCTGGTGATCGACGGCGACGGCTCGGTGCACACCGCGCTGGTCGGTGACGTCATCGCCGCGCTGGGCCGCGACAACGGCTGGGCCGGGCTGGTCATCAACGGCGCGGTGCGCGACGCGGCGGTGCTGCGCACCCTCGACATCGGCATCAAGGCGCTGGGCACCAACCCGCGCAAGAGCTCGAAAACCGGTGCGGGAGAACGCGATGTGGCCGTGGAGTTCGGCGGCGTGAGGTTCGCGCCCGGCGACATCGCCTACAGCGACGACGACGGCATCGTGGTGGTCAGCCCGTAGCGCGAAAATGCCCCCGACCCGTGTCGGGGGCATTTCCGTGTCCGGGGACCTCAGGCCGAGACGGACGCCCGCAGCTTGCTGAAGTCCAGCGTGCCGTCGTCGATCTTTCCGTTGCGGATGACCCGCAGGTCGACCAGGTAGTTCTGCTTGAGCCGCCACGGCGCCTCGGAGCCCGACTTCGGCAGCGTGTCCAGGGCCCGCTTGATGTAACCCGAGCTCAGGTCGACGAACGGCAGCCGCTCGATATCGCTGCCGGGATCGCGCGGTTCGACGGTGACGTAGTCCTTCTCGCCCATGAAGCTGAGCAGGCGGCTGACGTACTCCGACGTCAGGTCGGCCTTGAGCGTCCACGAGGCGTTGGTGTAGCCGAAGGTGAACGCCATGTTCGGCACACCGGAGAGCATCATGCCCTTGTAGGCCACGGTGTCCGCGAGGTCCAGCGGTGCGCCGTTGCGCGACACCTTCGCCCCTCCGAAGAACTGAACGTTCAATCCGGTTGCGGTGACGATGATGTCGGCCTCGATGCGCTCGCCCGACTTCAGCAGGATGCCGTCTTCGGTGAACGTCTCGATGGCATCGGTGACGACGTCGGCCTTGCCCTTACGGATGGCCTTGAAGATGTCGCCGTTGGGGGCCAGGCACACGCGCTGGTCCCACGGCTTGTAGTCCGGGCTGAAGTGCCGGTCGTAGTCGTAGCCCTCCGGCAGACGCCGTTCGGCCATGGTGCGCAACAACTTCCGGAAGACGTTCGGCAGCGCACGGGCAAGCTGGTACTGCGCCGTGGCCTGCAGGATCGCCTTCCAGCGCACCGCCGTGTAGGCCGGCTTCTCCGGCAGCAGCCGGTATGCCCGCTTGGCGAACGGGTCCTTGTCGGGCAGCGATCCGATGTAGGTGGGTGTGCGCTGCAGCATCGTGACGTGACCGGCGCCGTTGTCGATGAGCGCGGGGATCAGGGTGATGGCGGTGGCGCCGCTGCCGATCACGACGACCTTCTTGCCCTGGTAGTCCAGGTCCTCCGGCCAGTGCTGGGGGTGCACGATCGTGCCGCCGAAGTCGTCGGCGCCGGGGAACTCCGGGGAGAAGCCCTTGTCGTAGTTGTAGTAGCCGCTGCAGGCCCACAGGAAGCCGGCGTGGAGTTCGATCTGCTCGCCGCCGCGCTCGATGGTGAGCTCCCACCGGCTGTCCTCGTCCGACCAGTTGGCGGCGAGCACCTTGTGGCTGTACCGGATGTGTGTGTCGATGCCGTTCTCGGTGGCGGCCTCGTTCAGGTAGTTCCAGATCGAGGGGCCGTCGGCGATCATCTGGTCGGTGGCCCATGGCTTGAAGTGGAATCCGAGGGTGTACATGTCGGAGTCCGAACGGATGCCCGGGTACTTGAACAGATCCCAGGTGCCGCCGAGTTTCTCCCGGCGCTCGAGGATCGCGTAGCTCTTACCGGGGTTCTGGTTCTGCAGGTGCCAGGCCGCGCTGATGCCGGAGATGCCGGCTCCCACGATGACAACGTCGACAAATTCGGTCATGGTGTCAAGGTATCAACACAGTGTTGAGTTGGTCAACAGTGTGTTGAGAATTGTCGACACCGTGTAAAGTCGTGGCCGTGACCACCGCCAGCCAGGCCCGCGCGCCCCGCGGCCGCCGCTCCGCCCGCCCGTCGGGCGACGACCGCGAGCAGGCGATCCTGGCGACCGCCGAACGGCTGCTCGACCAGCGCGGGTTCGCCGAGATCTCGGTCGACGACCTCGCCAGGGGCGCAGGCATCTCCCGTCCGACGTTCTACTTCTACTTCCCCTCGAAAGAAGCGGTGCTGCTCACGCTCTGGGAGCGGGTGATCCGGGAAGCCGACACCGCGCTCGAGGCGTCCGCGGCCCAGACACCCGACGGCCGCGACGTCTGGCGACCCGGCATCAAGGTCTTCTTCGACACCTTCGGCGCGCACCGCGGCGTGACCGTCGCGGCGTCCGGCTCCGACAACGCCGAGATCCGCGGGGTCTTCTCGACGTTCATGCAGAAGTGGATCGACTTCACCGCGGCGACCATCGAGGCCGAGCGCAACCGAGGCGCCGCACCGAGCACCATCCCGGCACGCGACATCGCCACCGCACTGAACCTGATGAACGAACGCACGCTGCTGGCGGCGTTCGCCCACGAGACGCCGGCCATCCCGACCGACCGGGTGCTCGACTCGCTGGTGCACGTGTGGACCTGCGCGGTCTACGGAGAATGCGGCTGACGCGTCGGACCCTCATGCGAACATGTGTTCGTGTCCGGCCGGGAGCGTAGCAACGCGGCGACCATCCTGCACGCCGATCTCGACTCGTTCTACGCATCGGTCGAGCAGCGTGACGATCCTGCGCTGCGCGGCCGGCCGGTGCTCGTCGGCGGCGGGGTCGTGCTCGCGGCGAGCTACGAGGCCAAGGCCTACGGGGTGCGCACCGCGATGGGCGGCCACCAGGCGCGCCGGCTGTGCCCCCACGCGGTGGTGGTGCCGCCCCGGATGTCGGCGTACTCCCAGGCCAGCGACGCCGTGTTCGAGGTGTTCAGGGACACCACCCCGCTGGTCGAGCCGCTCTCGGTGGACGAGGCGTTCCTCGACGTGGGCGGGCTGGGCCGGGTGTCGGGCACGCCGGTGCAGATCGGCGCGCGGCTGCGGGAGCGGGTGCGCGACGAGGTCGGCCTGCCGATCACCGTCGGCATCGCGCGCACCAAGTTCCTCGCCAAGGTGGCCAGCCAGGAGGGCAAGCCGGACGGCCTGCTGCTCGTGCCGCCCGACCGGGAGCTGGCGTTCCTGCATCCGCTGCCGGTGCGCCGGCTGTGGGGAGTCGGCGCGAAGACCGCCGAGAAGCTGCACGCGCACGGCATCGAGACGGTGGCCGACGTCGCCGAGCTGAGCGAGGCCACCCTCGGCTCGATGGTCGGCGGGGCGATGGGCCGCCAGCTCTACGCGCTGTCGCGCAACATCGACCGGCGCCGCGTGGTGACCGGCGTGCGGCGCCGGTCCGTGGGTGCGCAGCGGGCGCTGGGCCGGGCCGGCAACTCCATGTCGGCCGCCGAGGTCGACGCCGTCGTGGTCAATCTCGTCGACCGCATCACCCGGCGGATGCGCAGGGCCGGCCGCACCGGCCGCACGGTGGTGCTGCGGCTGCGTTTCGACGACTTCGGCCGCGCGACCCGTTCGCTGACGATGCCGCAGGCGACCGCGTCGACCGAGGCCGTCCTCGCGGCGGCGCGCGAGCTCGTCGCCGCCGCGGCGCCGCTCACCGCCGAACGGGGACTGACGCTGGTGGGCTTCGCGGTGACGAACATCGATTCCGCCGGTGCGCAACAGCTGGAGCTGCCGTTCGGTGCGGCCCCCGATGCGGTCGCCCTGGACAGCGCGATGGATCGGGTCCGCAGCCGGTACGGCAACACCGCGCTCACCAGGGGCGTGCTGATCGGGCGCGACCCCGGACTGGAGGTGCCGCACCTGCCGGACTGAGTTCACGATCTTGACCTCAAGGGTCGTTGAGGTCCTACCGTCGGCGACATGGATGCACTGGGACCGTACGGCTTCTCCGTCGACGTCGGCGCCGCGGGCGCGCCCGCCGAGATCGAACGGTCGGGATACCGGACGCTCTGGGTCAACGGCGGTCGACTCGACCGGCTCGACCGCCTCCTCGACGTCATCGAGTCGACCGAACATGCGGTCGTGGCGCCGGCGATCATCCCGCCGGACGTCTACGACCCCGCTGCCGTGACCGATCTGTTCCGCCGCGCGGAACTCGCCGCGCCGGGACGGCTGCTCGTCGGACTCGGCTCACCGCAGCGCCCCCGGCCACTGGCGGCGGTCCGTGGGTACGTCGACGAACTGGACGCCGCCACCGCCCCGATCCCGCAGCGCCGACGCCTGCTCGCCGCGTTCGGCCCGAAGGCTCTCGACCTCGCGCGGGACCGCTTCGCCGGCGCGATCGGCGGCCTGTTCACTCCGGCCTACACCGCCGCGGCGCGGCAACGACTCGGCGCAGACCGGACGCTGGTGGTGGGGCTCTACGTCGTGCTGGACGACGACCCTGCTGCGGCGCGGGCGGCCGCCCGGGAACCGCTGAGCTTCCTCGCCACGCTGCCGCCCTACATCAATTCGTTTCGGCGCCAAGGCTTCACCGACGAGGACGTCGCCACGCTGAGCGACGCGCTGATCGACGAGCTCGTCGCGTGGGGTGAACCCGACCGCGTCGCCGCCCACGCCCGCGAGCTGCGGGCCGCCGGTGCCGACCACGTCCAGCTGACGGTGCTCGGTGGACCGGGCCGGCCAAGCGGCCCCGAAGCGGCCCGACTCCTCGCGACCGCGCTCAGCTCGCCGTCCACGCCAGCAGCGCCTCGGCCGACCACGAGTTGACGATCCGTTCCACCGGCACCCCCGCGTCGAGTGCCCGCTGCGCGCCGTAGCCGAGGAAGTCGAGCTGGCCGGGGGCGTGCGAGTCGGTGTCGATCGAGAACAGGCAACCGATCTCGAGGGCGAGCTCCAGCAGCCGGGTGGGCGGGTCACGGCGCTCGGGGCGGGAATTGATCTCGACGGCGGTGCCGCTCTCCAGGCAGGCGGTGAAGACCTTCTCGGCGTCGAACTTCGACTCGGGACGCATCCCGCGACCACCGGTGACCAGCCTGCCGGTGCAGTGCCCGAGGACGTCGGCGTGCGGGTTGGACACCGCCTTGATCATCCGGCGCGTCATCGACGGCGCATCCATCGCGAGCTTCGAGTGCACGCTGGCGACCACCACGTCGAGGCGCTCCAGCAGCTCCGGCTCCTGGTCGAGCGAGCCGTCCTCGAGGATGTCGACCTCGATACCGGTGAGGATCCGCAGCGGCGCAACACGTTCGCGGAGTTCGTCGATGACGTCGAGCTGCTTGCGCAGCCGTTCCGGCGACAGCCCGTTGGCGATGGTCAGCCTCGGCGAGTGATCGGTGAGCGCGCAGTACTCGTGGCCGAGGTCGCGGGCGGCCAGCATCATCTCCTCGATCGGGGCCGACCCGTCCGACCAGTTCGAGTGCACGTGCAGGTCACCCCGCAGCGCCGCCCTGATCTCGCCGCCACCGAGATCGGCTGCGTTGTCCCGCAATTCGACCAGGGCGTCGGGTTCGCGGCCCGCCCACGCCTGGGCGATGACCTTGGCGGTCTTGGGACCGATGCCGGGCAGCGACTGCCAGCTGTTGGCGGCGCCGTGCCGCTCGCGCTCCGCGTCGGTCAGCCGCTCGACGGTGTCGGCGGCGTTCCGGTAGGCCATCACCCGCCGGGAGTCCTCCCGGGCCCGGTCTTTGTAGTACGCAATCTGGCGCAGGGCGGTCACCGGATCCATGCGTCCAGTGTGCCCGCCACGCCCGGCGCACGAAACTGCCGCTGAGCCGGCAGCCTGGGCTGCCATACGCTCGATCGGGAACGAGGGGGTGATGTGGAGGAGACCGACGGTCGGCCGCTGCTGTTCACGGCGAGCAATCCGTTGGACAGCGTCTCCGCCACCGTCACCTTCGGCGGCCACCTCCTCGGCGTCGCACTGGCGCCGCGGGTCGCCGAGATGACCGAGGCCGAACTGGCCGAGGAGATCCTGGTGATCGCGGCGCTGGCCCGCCGGCAGTCGATGGCCGCGCAGCACGTGGTGGTCGCGGGCTACATGGCCGAGCTGGGACACGACTGCGTCGCCGTCCGGAGTCTCCTCGAAGACCAGGTCGGGCTGCCGAGCCCCGCATCGGTGCTGACCGCCAGGGCCGCGCTGTTCGCCGAACGCTACGCCGAGGAAGCCGACTGAACGGCGGTTCACAGCCGACGCGACTACGCTCGGAACACGTGCGATTCGCCTTCAAGACCTCACCGCAGAACACCACCTGGGCCGAGATGCTGCCGATCTGGCAGGCCGCCGACGAGATCGACGTCTACGAGTCCGGCTGGACGTTCGACCACTTCTATCCGATCTTCTCCGACTCCACCGGGCCGTGCCTCGAGGGCTGGGTCACGCTGACCGCGCTCGCGCAGGCCACCAAGCGGCTGCGGGTCGGCGTGCTGGTCACCGGCATCCACTACCGGCACCCCGCCGTGCTGGCCAACATGGCCGCGGCCCTCGACATCATCTCGGGCGGCCGGCTCGAACTGGGCATCGGCGCCGGCTGGAACGAGGAGGAGTCCGGAGCCTACGGCATCGAACTGGGCAGCCTCAAGGAGCGGTTCGACCGCTTCGAGGAGGCCTGTGAGGTGTTGACCAGCCTGCTGTCCAACGAGACGACGACGTTCGACGGCAAGTACTACCAGCTCAAGGACGCCCGAAACGAGCCGAAGGGCCCTCAGCAGCCGCATCCGCCGATCTGCATCGGTGGCAGCGGCGAGAAGCGCACGCTTCCGATCACCGCGAAGTACGCCGACCACTGGAATTTCGTCGGCGGTACGCCGGCGGAGTTCGCCCAGAAGCGCGACGTGCTGGCCGCCCGCTGCAAGGACATCGGCCGCGACCCCAAGGAGATCACCCTGTCGGCACACGTCCGGCTCGGCGAGGACCGGAACTACCGCGCGGTGATCGAGGACTGCATCGCGCTCGGCGCGGAGGGTCTCGATCTCGCCATCATCTACCTGCCGCCGCCGTACGACACCGCGGTGCTGGAGCCGCTGGCCGAGGCGATCCGGGATTCCGGACTGCTCACCGGCTGACGCGCTCGATCGGCTCAGCTATACCGATGGATTGGCTTCACCGCCGGTTTCTCCGGCCTGAGCAATGACGATCACGAAGCGATAACGATCAGGCAAAACCTGCGTTCACCGCGCAGGAGGCGAGCCGCGAGCCCGTAGTTGCGGGTCAGACGCCGAAGCGAAGTAGCTCGTCGGGAGTGATCAGTCGCTCCTGTTTCTCCGGGAACTCACGGCTCTTGACCGGATGACGGAGCAGTGACCAGGCGATTCGGCTCACCCGGGATCGCGAAATCGGGTTGATGTGCACGGTGATCACTCCTGCGATGTCGTGATTGCTGACCCGTGGTCGTACTTTACCTCATTACCCACAGACTTTTATTAGAAACACTTCGCCGGCAAATGGTGGGAGGCGCGCCGACTAATCATCTGCTGTTTCTGGTGGGGCTGGCGTGACGGCTGTGACCATTCACAGCCGCCGCGCTCATCCCCTACCGCTGAGGGGCGGCCGTCGGCTCGATCGGGACAGGCAGCGCCGTCTGGCCCATCAGGTAGCGGTCCACGCCCGCGGCGGCGGCGCGGCCTTCGGCGATCGCCCACACGATCAGCGATTGCCCGCGGCCCATGTCACCGGCGACGAACACGCCCGGCACCGACGTCGCGAAGTCCTTGTCGCGCGCGACGTTGCCCCGGTCGGTGAGCTCCACCTTCAGTTCGGTGAGCAGGCCGTCCTTCTCCGGGCCGACGAAGCCCATCGCCAGCAGCACCAGGTCGGCCTCCAGCTCGAAGTCGGATCCCTCGACCCGCTCGAACTTGCCGGCCTTCATCTCGACCTCGTGCACCTTCAGCGACTTCACCTTGCCGTCCTCACCGCAGAACTCCTCGGTGTTGACGGAGAACACCCGTTCGCCGCCCTCCTCGTGCGCGGACGACACCCGGTACATCAGCGGGTACGTCGGCCACGGGGTGGTGTCGGCCCGGGTCTCCGGCGGCCGGGGCATGATCTCGAACTGGTACACCGTCTCCGCGCCCTGCCGGTGCGACGTGCCGAGGCAGTCGGCACCGGTGTCGCCGCCGCCGATGATGACCACCTTCTTGCCCTTGGCGGTGATCGGCGGTTCGCCGTCGTCGCCGACCACCGGATCACCCAGTTGCACCCGGTTGGCCCAGGGCAGGAACTCCATGGCCTGGTAGATGCCCTCGAGGTCGCGACCGGGGATCGGCAGATCGCGCCACGCCGTCGCGCCGCCGGCGAGCACCACCGCGTCGAAGTCCGCGCGAAGCTGCTCGACGGTGATGTCGACGCCGACGTTGACCCCGGTGCGGAACTGCGTCCCCTCGGCCCGCATCTGCTCCAGCCGGCGGTCGATGTGGCGCTTCTCCATCTTGAATTCGGGGATGCCGTAACGCAGCAGGCCGCCGATCCGGTCGGCGCGCTCCAACACCGTCACCTCGTGTCCGGCGCGGGTCAGCTGCTGGGCCGCGGCCAGGCCGGCGGGCCCCGATCCGACGACGGCCACCTTCTTGCCGGTCAGCCGGTCGGGCGGCAGCGGCACCACCCAGCCGTTCTCGAAGGCGTTGTCGATGATCTCGACCTCGACCTGCTTGATGGTCACCGGATCCTGGTTGATGCCTAGCACGCACGACGCCTCGCACGGCGCCGGGCACAGCCGCCCGGTGAACTCCGGGAAGTTGTTGGTGGCGTGCAGCCGCTCGATGGATTCCCGCCAGCGGTCGCGGAACACCAGGTCGTTCCACTCGGGGATCAGGTTCCCCAGCGGACAGCCGTTGTGGCAGAACGGGATACCGCAGTCCATACAGCGCGCGGCCTGCGATTGCAGCGTCTCGTGGGAGAAGTCCTCGTAGACCTCTTTCCAGTCGCGCAGTCGCAAGTCGACGGGTCGACGCTGCGGGGTCTCGCGGTGGGTGTACTTGAGAAAGCCCTTCGGGTCAGCCACTTGCCGCCGCCATGATCGCCTCGTCCACGTCGACACCGTTGCGCTCGGCCTCGGCGATCGCCTCCAGAACCCGCTTGTAGTCCTTGGGCATCACCTTGACGAACTTCTCCAATTCCGTGTTCCAATCCGCCAGGACCCGTTGTCCGACCGCCGAATCGGTGGCGTCGACATGGGCCTGGACCGCAGCGTGCAGCCATTCGCGGTCCTCGTCGTCGAGGCCGTCCAGCTCCACCATCTCGGCATTGAGGTGCTCAGGCAGCCTGCCGTGCGGGTCGTGCACGTAGGCGATGCCGCCGGACATGCCGGCCGCGAAGTTGCGCCCGGTCGGGCCGAGGATCACCACCTTGCCGCCCGTCATGTACTCGCAGCCGTGGTCGCCGACTCCCTCGACCACGGCCTCCGCGCCGGAGTTGCGCACCGCGAACCGCTCCCCCACCTGACCGCGGAGGAACATCTTGCCGCTGGTCGCACCGAACAGGATCACGTTGCCCGCGATGATGTTGTCCTCGGCGACATAGTCGGCAGGCGCGTCGTCGGGCGGGCGCACCACGACCTGCCCACCGGACAGTCCCTTGCCGACGTAGTCGTTGGCATCGCCGTAGACCCGAAGCGTGATGCCGCGCGGGACGAACGCCCCGAAGCTGTTGCCCGCCGAGCCGTCGAAGGTGATGTCGATCGTGCCGTCGGGAAGACCCTGCCCGCCATAAGCTTTGGTCAGCTCATGGCCGAGCATCGTGCCCACCGTGCGATTCACGTTGGCGATGGTGGTGTTGAACCGCACCGGCTTCCCGGAATCGAGCGCCTCCCGGCTCATCACGATCAGCTGCTGGTCGAGCGCCTTGTCCAGCCCGTGGTCCTGACGTGAGCTGCAGTACAGGTCCTGGTTCATGAACGCCGACTCCGGCTCGTGCAGCACCGGCGACAGGTCGAGCTTGTAGGCCTTCCAGTGCTCGGCGGCCTGCGTGGTGTCCAGCGCGCCGACCTGCCCGACCATCTCGTTGACGGTCCGGAAGCCCAGCTCCGCCATCAGCTCGCGGACCTCTTCGGCGATGAACATGAAGAAGTTCTCCACGAACTCCGGCTTGGCGTTGAACCGCTTGCGCAGCAACGGGTTCTGAGTGGCCACGCCGACCGGGCAGGTGTCGAGGTGACACACGCGCATCATGATGCAGCCGGCCACCACCAGGGGTGCGGTCGCGAAGCCGAACTCCTCGGCGCCCAGCAGTGCGGCGACGACGACGTCGCGGCCGGTCTTGAGCTGACCGTCGACCTGCACGACGATACGGTCGCGAAGTCCGTTGAGCAGCAACGTCTGCTGGGTCTCGGCCAGGCCGAGCTCCCACGGGGCGCCCGCGTGCTTCTGCGACGTCAGCGGGGTCGCCCCGGTGCCGCCGTCGTGACCCGAGATCAGCACCACGTCGGCGTGCGCCTTCGACACACCCGCGGCGACGGTGCCGACACCGTTCTCCGACACCAGCTTCACGTGCACGCGGGCCTGCGGGTTGGCGTTCTTCAGGTCGTGGATCAGCTGCGCCAGATCCTCGATCGAGTAGATGTCGTGGTGCGGCGGCGGCGAGATCAGCCCGACGCCCGGCGTCGAATGCCGCACCTCGGCCACCCACGGGTACACCTTGTGACCCGGAAGCTGCCCGCCCTCACCGGGTTTCGCGCCTTGGGCCATCTTGATCTGGATGTCGGTGCAGTTGGACAGGTAGTGGCTGGTGACGCCGAACCGGCCCGAGGCCACCTGCTTGATGGCGCTGCGACGCCAGTCGCCGTTCGGGTCGCGGTCGAAGCGACTGACGGCCTCGCCGCCCTCGCCCGAGTTCGACCGCCCGCCGAGCCGGTTCATCGCGATCGCCAGGGTCTCGTGCGCCTCGGCCGAGATCGAGCCGTAGCTCATCGCGCCGGTGGAGAACCGCTTGACGATCTCCGTCGCCGGCTCCACCTCGTCGATCGGCACCGGCGGCCGCAGCCCGCTGCGGAACTTCAGCAGGCCCCGCAGCGACGCCATCCGCTTGCTCTGATCGTCGATCAGCCCGGTGTACTCCTTGAAGATGGAGAACTGGCCGGTGCGGGTGGAGTGCTGCAGCTTGAACACCGTGTCCGGGTTGAACAGGTGGTATTCGCCCTCTCGGCGCCACTGGTACTCGCCGCCCACCTCGAGTTCGCGGTGCGCGCGCTCGTCGGGCCGGTCCAGGTAGGCCAGCGCATGCCGGCTGGCGACGTCGGTGGCGATGTCCTCGAGGTCGATGCCGCCGGTCGGGCAGCTCAGCCCGGTGAAGTACTCGTCGAGCACCTGCTGGGAGATGCCGATGGCCTGGAAGAGCTGCGCGCCGGTGTAGGAGGCCAGCGTGGAGATGCCCATCTTGGACATCACCTTCAGCACACCCTTGCCCGCGGCCTTGACGTAGTTGGCCTTGGCCTGGTCGCTGCTGATGCCGGTGATCACACCGCGGTCGACCATGTCCTCGATCGACTCGAACGCCATGTACGGGTTGATGGCCGCGGCGCCGAAACCGCACAGGGCGGCCATGTGGTGCACCTCGCGGGCGTCACCCGCCTCGACGACCAGCCCGACCTTGGTGCGGGTGCGGTCGCGCACCAGGTGGTGGTGCACCGCCGACACGCTCAGCAGCGACGGGATGGGCGCCAGCTGTTCGTCGGACTCGCGGTCGGACAGCACGATGATGCGGGCGCCGTCGCGGATCGCCGCCGACACCTTGGCCCGCACGTTGTCCAGGGCCTCCTTGAGCCCCTGGCCGCCGCGGTTCACCGGGTACAGGCAGCGGATCACCGCGGCGCGCATCCCGTGCTTGTTGCCGCGGATCTCGTGGTCGGGGTCGACGCACATCAGCTTCGACAGCTCGGCGTTGCGCAGGATCGGCTGGGGCAGCACGATCTGCCTGCACGACTCGCTGTCCGGGTTGAGCAGGTCGCCCTCGGGGCCGACGGTGCCCTGCAGGCTGGTCACCACCTCTTCGCGGATGGCGTCCAGCGGCGGGTTCGTCACCTGGGCGAACAGCTGCTGGAAGTAGTCGTAGAGCATCCGCGACCGCTGGGAGAGCACCGCGATCGGGGTGTCGGTGCCCATCGAGCCGAGCGCCTCGGCGCCGTTGCGCGCCATCGGCGCCACGAGCAGGTTGAGCTCCTCATAGGTGAAGCCGAAGACCTGCTGCCGCAGCACCACCCGGTGGTGGGGCATCCGGACGTAGTCGCCGGGCGGCAGTTCCTCGAGCCGGAACAGGCCGTTGTCCAGCCACTCCTGATAGGGATGCTCGGCGGCCAGCTCGGCCTTGATCTCCTCGTCGTCGACGATGCGGCCCTGGGCGGTGTCCACCAGGAACATCCGGCCGGGCTGCAGGCGCATCTTCTTGACCACGGTGGACGGGTCGAGGTTGAGCACACCCGCCTCGGACGCCATCACCACCAGGCCGTCCTCGGTGACCCAGATGCGCGACGGGCGCAGGCCGTTGCGGTCGAGCACGGCGCCGATCACGGTGCCGTCGGTGAAGCACACCGACGCCGGGCCGTCCCACGGCTCCATCAGCGACGAGTGGTACTCGTAGAACGCCCGCTGAGCGGGGTCCATCGACTCGTGGCGTTCCCACGCCTCGGGGATCATCATCAGCACGGCGTGCGGCAGGCTGCGGCCGCCGAGGTGCAGCAGTTCGAGCACCTCGTCGAAGCGCGCGGTGTCCGAGGCGCCGGGCGTGCAGACCGGGGTGATCTTGTCCAGGTCCTGCTCGGATCCGAAGACGTCGGTCTTGATCAGCGCCTCGCGCGCCCGCATCCAGTTCTCGTTGCCGGTGACGGTGTTGATCTCGCCGTTGTGGGCGACCCGGCGGAACGGGTGCGCCAGCGGCCACGACGGGAACGTGTTGGTGGAGAACCGCGAGTGCACGATGCCCAGCGCGCTGGTCAGCCGGTCGTCCTGCAGATCGAGGTAGAACGCCTTGAGCTGCGGGGTGGTCAGCATGCCCTTGTAGACGAAGGTCTGCCCGGAAAGGCTTGGGAAGTAGACCGTTTCGCGGCCGGGGCCGTCCTGGCCCGGGCCCTTGGTGCCGAGTTCGTGCTCGGCGCGCTTGCGCACCACGTAGGCGCGGCGCTCGAGGTCCATGCCGTCGGCGCCGGCGATGAACACCTGCCGGAAGGTCGGCATCGCGTCACGGGCCAGCGCGCCGAGCGAGGAGTCGTCGGTCGGCACGTCGCGCCAACCGATCACGTGCAGGCCCTCGGCCTCGGCGATCTTCTCCACCGCCTCGCACGCCACGGCGGCGTCCTTGGACGACTGCGGCAGGAAGGCGATACCCGTCGCGTAGCTGCCCGCAGGCGGCAGGTCGAATTCCACCACCGCGCGCAGGAAGTCGTCGGGCACCTGGAGCAGGATGCCCGCGCCGTCACCGGTGTTCGGTTCGGCGCCCTGGGCACCGCGGTGCTCCAGGTTCAACAGTGCCGTGATGGCGTTGTCGACGATGTCGCGGCTGCGACGGCCGTGGATGTCGGCGACCATCGCCACGCCGCACGAATCGTGCTCGAACGCGGGGTTGTACAGCCCTTGCTTCCTGGGCGCCATTCCCACCTGACCCTTACTCTCACGCCTTACACGAAGTGCACCGTTGACGGCCGTCTGCGACGGCCTGGCCGGTTGGCGGAGGAGGTCGTCCGTGCAGCACTGAACAGCGGCCTTTTTCCCCATCGCCTCAATGGGAGAAAACGATAGGACAAACACCGCCTGACATGCCAACTTAGTCTGACCTAACTATACTCGCCGGCCGCGTTGCCGGCCCGCGTCACCCGTGGCAGTCGCGACCGCGAATACCGTTGCGACATCGATCCTTTGAGGACAGCCCCCGGCGCCACCCCGCCGGGCGGTCAGGGCCATCCCGGTTGCTGCTCCGCCATATAAGTTTGCTGCAATAAGTGATGATGGCCGCTTTGCTGCACCTTCGGTGGTTCGATGATTTGCGCGAAAGCCTAGTCAGATTCTTAGACTCGACTCCGTCACGCGGGCCAGGAGGTGACCCGGCACACTTGGCTGCGATGTCGCATCCGCTCAACACCCCCATCGGCCGGTTCGGTATCGAGACGCACGAGGGCACCGGCACCCGCGTCGTCGCCACGATCCCGGTCGCGGGCCTGGTCAATCCCCTCACCGGCGCGCCCACCGTGGCTCCGCTGGCGATGCTGCTCGACCACGTCGGCGGGCTGGCCAACCACATCCGCAAGGGCGACGACGAGTGGACCCTGACCACCGAACTGTCGCTGGAACTCGTCCCCGAGGCGGTCGACCTCATCGCCGGCCACGGCGATCCGGTGGTGGCCCACGCCCGCCCGTTCGCCCACAAGACCCGCACGGCGCTGGCCCTGGCCGAGTTCACCCACCGCGGCACCGTCATCGGCACCGGCACGGTGCGGTCGTTCTACATCGTCGCGGCCGAATTCACCGACTTCCCGTCCGACCCCGCCCACCACGAACGCAAGACCGGGCTGGCCGACATGATGGCGGTCCGTCCCGGACCCGGCCCGGCCGAACTGCGCCAGGCCGCCGACCCGGTGCTCAACAACAGCCTCGGCGTCGTGCACGGCGGTGTCGCCGCGACCGGGCTGGAACTGGTGGCCGACGCCGCGGTCAACGCCGCGGGCGCGGCGGGCGACCCGCCGCTGCGCACCGGATCACTGCGGGTGAACTATCTGCGACGGCTGCTCGCCGGTGACCAATCCCGGTACGAGGCAACGGCCTTGCGGGTCGGCCGGAGCACCGGCACCGCCTCGGCGCAGGCCGTCGGAGCGGACGGCCGCCAGGCGCTGACCGCCCACTACACCGCCTATCGCTGACGGTGCGGCTGGGCTAGCATCGGCCACCATGTCCGACGCCCGCGGCACCACAGGCGGGCTCGGCGGTCTCGGCAGGTTCATCCGCGACTCGGGGTACCTGCGCAAGTGGCTGATCCTCGGGCTGTCCATCGGCGTCATCGCCGGCCTCGGCGCCGTCGTGTTCTACCTCGCCCTGGACTACGCCGGCCGGTTCCTGCTCGGTGAACTCGGCGGCTACGACATCCCGAGACCCGACGGCGAGGACGGCGGGAGCCCGGGATCGCCGGGATTCGAGCGGCCCTGGGCGATTCCGCTGATCGCCTGCGGCGGCGCCCTGGTGTCGGCATGGCTCGTCGCGAAGTTCGCCCCGGAGGCCGAGGGCCACGGCACCGACAGCGCGATCGAGGCGGTGCACTCCGACCCGCGCAGCATCCGCACCCGCGCCATCGTGGTGAAGACCATCACCAGCGCGCTGACCATCGGCTCCGGCGGATCCGGCGGGCGTGAGGGCCCGGCCGCTCAGATCTCGGCGGGCTTCGGATCCATCCTGGCCCGCAGGCTCGACCTGTCCGACGACGACGGCCGCATCGCGGTGTCGCTGGGCATCGGCGCGGGTATCGGCGCCATCTTCGGTGCGCCACTGGGCGGGGCGGTGCTGGCCGCGTCGATCGTCTATCGCGAGGACTTCGACTACAAGGCGCTGGTGCCCGGCTTCATCACCTCGGCCACCGCGTACGCGGTACTGGGGTCGATCCTCGGCTTCGAACCGCTGTTCGGTTCTCTGGCAGCCGATTTCCGGTTCGACCAGCCGCTGACACTGGCGTGGTTCGTGCTGCTGGGCCTGGCCGCCGCGGCGGTGGGCCTGCTGTACGCCCGGACCTTCTACGGCACCGTGGCGCTGACGGCGAGACTTCCCGGCGGCAAGGTGATCAAGCCGGCCCTCGGCGGACTCGCGGTCGGCCTGCTGGCACTGCTCCTGCCGCAGGTACTGGCCAGCGGCTACGGCTGGGCGCAGAAGGCCGCGGCCACCGACACGCTGATGGCGATCCCGCTGTGGGTGGTGCTGGTGTTGCCGTTCGCCAAGATCGTGGCCACCTCGCTGTCCATCGGAACGGGCGGCTCGGGCGGCATCTTCGGGCCGGGCATCGTGATCGGCGCGTTCGTCGGAGCGGCGATCTGGCGGCTCGGGGAGCTCGCAGGCGCACCGGGGCTGCCCGACAGCCCCGCGGTGTTCGTGGTGGTGGGCATGATGGCGTGCTTCGGCAGCGTGGCCCACGCGCCGCTGGCGGTGATGATCATGGTGGCCGAGATGACCGATTCGTTCTCGGTGATCCCCTGCGCCATGGTCGCCGTCGGCATCGCCTACCTCGTCGTCACCCGCACGAATGTGTCCATCTACCAGGCCCAGCGGCTGAACCGGGAGACCGCGGAGGCGCAGCGGGCCGCGTCGTCGCCACCGCCGGACTGACGTCTCTATCCGGACACGATCCGGGTACGACGGTGCCGCCGCGCCGGCACCGCATGCCACGCTGTGACGGGGGTCACTCCGACGAGGGGGCAGGTCATGCGCGAGCCGACGATGTCGCACCGACTGGCGGCTGAGTTCATCGGGACGTTCTGGCTGGTGCTCGGCGGCTGCGGCAGCGCCGTGTTCGCCGCCAAGTTCACCGCCGCCGACGGCTACTCGCTGGGCATTGGATTCTCCGGCGTCGCACTGGCTTTCGGCCTCACGGTGCTCACCGGCGTCTACGCGTTCGGCACCATCTCCGGTGGCCACTTCAATCCCGCGGTGACCCTCGGCGCCGCACTCGCGCGGCGCGTGGAATGGCGTGTGCTGCCCGCCTACTGGATCACCCAGGTGATCGGCGGCCTGATGGCCGGCCTGGTGATCTACGTCGTGGCGCAGGGTCGCGCGGACTGGACCGCGACGGGGAACATGGCGGCCAACGGATTCGGCGACCACTCACCCGGCGGCTACTCGCTGTGGGCGGTGCTCGTGGCCGAGGTGGTGCTGACCGGCATCTTCCTGCTGGTGATCCTCGGCTCGACCGACGACCGGGCCCCGCACGGCTTCGCCGGATTGTCGATCGGGCTCACCCTGACCCTGATCCACCTGATCTCGATCCCGATCTCGAACACCTCGGTGAACCCCGCGCGCAGCACCGGGGTCGCGTTCTTCAACGGCGACGGGGCGCCTGCGCAGCTGTGGGCGTTCTGGCTGGCGCCGCTGGTCGGCGCGGCGATCGCCGGCCTGGCGTATCCGTATCTGTTCGGCCGCAACGAAGAACTGGCCGATCGCCCGGTCCGCGACGACGCGCTGGACGCGGAGACGGATCTCGCCGACCTGCGGGCAGACGAATCAGGCCCGCACCCCTCGGGGCGGGCCTGAGTCGTCGGAGCCGCTACTTGGTGCCGTTGGAGCGGGCGCTGTCCGCGGCGCCCTTCTCGGTCGACTTGCCCTCGTGGGTCAGCTTGCCGCCGGCGCTCTCCAGGTGCGCCCGGACGAACCACTGGAACTTCTCCAGCTCGGCCGAGTGGCCGATGAGCATGTCGTTGGTGATGGGATCGGGCTCCTCGGTCTCCTCGATGTTCTTACGGGTGTCGGCGATGACGCCGTCGTAGACCAGGTCCAGCGCGGCGAGGTGGGCGGCGACGGTGTCCCGCTCGAGTGAGTAGTCGTCCCACGACCGGTCGCTGATGATGGCGCCGGGGGTGCCTTTCGGCGAGGCGCCCAGCGTTGCGATGCGCTCGGCCACCTCGTCGGCGTAGCCGCGCACCAGCTCCACCTGCGGGTCGATCATCTCGTGCACGCCGATGAAATTCGGCCCCACCACGTTCCAGTGGACGTGCTTGAGCGTCAGGTGCAGATCGTTGTAGCGGCTGAGCTGCTTCTGCAGGATCTCGGCGACCTTGGCGCCCTCTTTGTCGGTCATGCCGGGAACGGTGAACTGAGTCATCGATAGCTCCTTTTGCGCGTGATCAAGTCGTCGCGAGCCGCATACCCGCGGGTCGCGGTGCGTAATCAGTGCCGTGCCGACGTCACATTTCGGCCAGATTCGGCACCGCCATCCGCGCACCGAACCGCGGGTTGCGGGCGAGTCCGCTGACCTCGAGCAGCCGGACGGCGCGGTGGCGGTGTGGGCGCAGCGGCTCGAGCAGGGCGACCATCTCGGGATCGTCGATCGGGTGCCCGAGCAGGCTCCAGCCGACCATCTTCGCGACGTGGTAGTCGCCCACCGACAGGGCGTCGGCGTCGCCGAAGGCCCGCTGGGCGGTCTCGGCGGCAGTCCACTCACCGACGCCCGGCAGCGACATCATCGCGGCCCGGGCCTGCTCGGCGGGCCGGGCCACCAGCCGCTCGAGCGCATCGGCGCGCTGCGCGCACAGCACCACGGTGCGGGCGCGGCGTGGATCGACATTGGCCCGGTGGAACACCCAGGACGGGATCAGCCGCCACACCTCGGCCGGCGGCGGCACCCGCATCCGCTCGGGCGCAGGCCCCGGCGCGGGCGAACCGTACCGGGTGACCAGTTGCCGCCAGGCCCGGAACGCGTCGATCCCCTGCACCCGCTGCTCGAGCACCGCGGGGACGAGCGCCTCGAGCACCCGGCCGGTGCGGGCCAGCCGCAGGTGGGGCACCCGCCGGTGCGCCGCGGCGATGGTGGGTTCCTCGGGAGCGAAGCCTGCGGTGTCGTCCTCGGCGCCCAGCAGGGCGGGCAGTGCCTCGATGAACTCCGCGGCGCCTGCGCCCCACGCCTCGCAGTCGACGGTGTCGGGTGCCGCGCGGGTGATGCGCGCCGTGACGGGCCCGGACGCCATCAGGCTGGTGCGCCAGATCGCGCCGTCGGCAGCCGTCATGAAACACGGGTCGTACCGGCCGCGGCGCAGCGGCGTCAACGTCAGCGCCGGGCTGGCGGGACCGCCGAAGGACACGCTGCGGCGGACCGCCCGGTGTGTGTCCACGTGGCGACTCCGTCCCGTTCCCGAAGGGGTTCTGCGTGTGACGTGTTGATGACATCCAGCCCGGATTGGGCCGCTGGGCTGGGGGGTATGCCGACTCCACCCTAGTTTGAAGTGGGTATCGGTTCGCGCGTCGAAAGGGTCGGGGTGAGTGGTGTCGGCGATCGCACGTTGGCGTCCACCTTGCAGACCATTGCGGTAGCGCCACCCAACGGGAATTCCGGCGCGTCGTTCGAGGTCTGGCGCAGCGACGTGCGCGCGGCGGTACTCGACGCGGTCACCGGGTTCGTCACCGAACGGTGCACCGCCGACCTGCGGGCCACCGGCGTGGACATCGCCCCCGCCGTGCTCGCCGACTTCGTCAGCGACGGCAAGTGCCTGCGCTCCACCTTCATGTACCTGGGCTGGCTGAGCGGCGCCGCACCCGACGACGCCGCGCTGCGCGCCGCCGCCAGCTTCGAGCTGCTGCACACCTTCGCCCTGCTGCAGGACGATGTGATGGACGATTCGCCGTTGCGCCGCGGGCTGCCGTCGGCACACGTGCGGTTCGCCGACTGGCACCGCGAGCGGGGCCTGGCCGGCTCGGCCGAGCGGTTCGGGGCGTCCGCGGCGGTGCTGCTCGGCGATCTGTGCCTGGTGTGGGCGGCGCAGATGCTGCGCGAGAGCGGGCTGAGCGCGACGGCCCTTGCCCGGGCATGGCCGCGGTACGACGCGATGCGCACCGAACTCGCCGTCGGACAGTTTGCGGATCTGGTCAACGACGCAGGCGGACGGCCGACACTGGAGGCCGTGTTGGACGTCGCGCGGCGCAAGTCCGGTAATTACACGGTGCGCCGCCCGCTCGAGATCGGGGGCGCCCTCGCCGGCTGCCCGGAGGACACGGTGACGCTGCTCGGCCGCTACGGCGCGGCCGTCGGCGAGGCATTCCAGCTGCGCGACGACCTGCTCGGCATCTTCGGCTCACCCTCGGTGACCGGCAAACCGGCGGGCGGCGACCTGTCCGAGCACAAGGCCACCAGCGTGGTGATGGCCGCGCACCACCTGGCCGACGCGGGCGCGCGGCGCCAGCTCGACGAGCTGATGGCCCAGCGCGAGCTCAGCGACGCCGACATCATGCGGTGGCGGGCGCTCATCGCCGCCACCGGCGCCGTGCAGTGGATCGAGCAGCTGATCGACCGCAAGCTCGGCCACGCGCTGGAGCGCGTACACACCAGCCGGCTCGACGCCACCGTGCGCGCCGCGCTGGTGGAGATGGCTGCGGTCTGCACGCGGCGGGCGGCATGACGGACTTTCAGGCAGGAGCTGGTTGATGCGCACACTCGAGGGCAAGACCGACCGCGTGGTCGTGGTCGGCGCCGGCCTGTCGGGGCTGTCGGCCGCCCTGCAGCTCGCCGGCCGGGGCCGCACGGTCACCGTCGTGGAACGCGAGACCTTCCCCGGCGGCCGGATGGGCCGCCTGGACATCGACGGGTACCGCATCGACACCGGCCCGACGGTGTTGACGATGCCCGACATCCTCGACGAGGCCTTCGCCGCGGTGGGTGACTCGATGGCCGACCGCGTCGAGTTGCTGCCGGTGGACCCGGCCTACCACGCCTCGTTCGCCGACGGCAGCGGGCTGGACGTGCACACCGATCCGGCGGCGATGACCGCCGAGATCGAACGGTTCGCCGGCGGCGAGGCCGCGCGCGGCTACACCGAACTGCGCGAGTGGCTGACCCGGCTGTACCAAGTGGAGTTCGACGGCTTCATCGGGTCGAACTTCGACTCGCCGCTGTCGCTGCTGACGCCGCAGCTGGCCCGGCTGGCCGCGATCGGCGGGTTCCGGCGCTGGGACAAGGTGATCCGCCGCTTCATCACCGACGAGCGGCTGCGCCGGATCTTCACCTTCCAGGCGCTCTACGCCGGGGTGCCGCCGGACCGCGCGCTGGCGGCCTACGCCGTCATCGCCTACATGGACACCGTCGCCGGGGTCTACTTCCCACGCGGCGGCATGCGGGCCGTGCCGTCGGCGATGGCCGCCGCGGCCGCCGACGCGGGTGTCGAATTCCATTACGGCGCAACGGTGTCGGAGCTGGAGCAGCGCGACGGCCGGGTGATCGCGGTGCACACCGACGACGGCAGGCGCTTCGCCGCCGACGCGGTGGTGCTGACCACCGAGCTGCCCGCCACCTACCGGATGCTGGGCCGCACCCCGCGCCGCCTGCTGCCGATCCGGCCGGCACCCTCGGCCGTGGTCGCGCACGTCGGCTGCAGCACCGTGGACGAGAGCGTCGGCCACCACAACATCCTGTTCGGCGGCGCCTGGGAGCAGACCTTCCGCGACATCATCGACGACGGCCGCGTGATGGGCGACCCGTCGCTGCTGGTCACCCGGCCCAGCGCCGGCGACGCCAGCCTCGCGCCCGCCGGGCGCGACCTGCTCTACGTGCTCGCGCCCGCGCCCAACACCGCTGTCGGCACGGTGGACTGGGCACGCACCGGCGCCGCATACACCGAGCAGATGCTGGCCACGGTGCAGGCGCGGCTGCCCGGCGTCGGCACCGACCTGCGACTGCTGCACGTGGTGAACCCCGACGACTGGGCGCGCGACGGCATGGTGGCGGGCACACCGTTCTCGCTGGCGCACACCTTCGCCCAGACCGGCCCGTTCCGGCCGGCGAACACCGTGCGTGGAATCGACAACGTGGTGCTGGCCGGGTCCTCGACGGTGCCCGGCGTCGGCATCCCCACCGCTGTGCTGTCCGGCCGGCTGGCCGCCGACCGGGTCACCGGAGCCGTCACCCGTCCGGCGCCGACGAGAACGAGGAGCGGGCTGCCATGATCGGTTCGGAACTCGACGCCGCCGGCGTCCACGACCCCGCACTGCGCGACGCCTACCGCCGCTGCCGGTTGATCAACGCCCGGCACGGTCGGACGTTCTTCCTGGCCACCCGGCTGCTGGCGCCCGAGCAGCGGCCGGCCGTGCACGCGCTGTACGGCTTCGCCCGCCAGGCCGACGACATCCTCGACGACTTCGACCCCGTCATCCCGATCAGCGAACGCGCCGACAACCTGCAGCGGCTGGCCACCCGGCTGTTCAACCGGATGACCAAGGGCACCGGCGGATCCGCCGAATCCAACGGGCACGGCCCCGCCGACCCGGACGACAAGGCGCTCGACGCCGTGGTGCACACCGCCCGCCGCTACGGCATCGCGTGGGAGCTGTTCGACGACTTCCTGGCGTCGATGCGGATGGACCTCACGGTCACCGACTATCCGGACCGTGCGGCGCTCGACCGCTACATGTACGGCTCCGCGGAGGTGATCGGCCTGCAGATGGTGCCGATCCTCGGCACGGTCGGCCCCCGCGAGGACGCCGCGCCCTACGCCGCCGCGCTCGGCAAGGCCTTCCAGCTCACCAACTTCCTGCGCGACGTCAACGAGGATCTGGAACGCGGCCGGGTGTACCTGCCCGCCGACGAGCTCGCCGCCCACGGAGTGGACCGCGAGCTGCTGCAGTGGTGCCGGGCCAACGGGCGCACCGATGCCCGGGTGCGTAGCGCCCTGGCCGAGCAGCACGCCGCGGCCCGCCGGATCTACGACTACGCCGAGGGCGGGATCGCGCTGCTCGCGCCGCGCTCGCGGCCCTGCGTCAGCGCCGCGCAGGTGCTGTACTCGGAGATCCTGGACCGCATCGAGGAGATCGACTTCGACATCTTCACCCAGCGCGCGACGGTCGGCACCGGCCGACGGCTGCAGGTCGCCGGCGCCGGGTTGGTGCGGGCCTGGCGTGCACGGATGGCCAACCCTGTAAAGGTGTAGCCATGGATCACTGGCAATACCTGATGGTGCTGGGCGCCTGCCTGGCGATCACATTGCCGCTGGAGTTCTTCGGTTCCGGGGTGTACCGCCAGATCGGCCGCACCGCATCGGCGCTGCTGCCCGTCGCGGCGGTGTTCGTCACCTGGGACGTGCTGGCCATCAGCGGGCAGGTCTGGACCTACAACCCCGATTACGTCACCGGGATCCGCATCGGCAGCCTGCCGCTGGAGGAACTGCTGTTCTTCCTGGTGATCCCGCTGTGCGGACTGCTCACCTACAACGCCGTCACCTCCTGCCTGGAACTGATGCGGCGGCTGCGCGACCGGTCATCGGAGTCCGCGTGATCGGCATCGGTTACACCCTGCCCGCCGTGGTCTCGGTGCTCCTGGTGGTCGCGTGGGAGTTGCTCTTCCTGCGCACCGGGCTGTTCCGGCGGCCCGCCTACTGGATGTCGATGGCGATCGTGCTCGGCTTCCAGATCCCCGTCGACGGCTGGCTGACCAAACTGTCGGCGCCGATCGTCGTCTACCACGACGACCACTTCAGCGGCATCCGGTTCCCGTGGGACATCCCGGTGGAGGACTTCCTCTTCGGATTCTCGATGGTGACCGCGGTGCTGCTGCTGTGGGAACGTCAGCGTCTGCGCCGCGAGACGGCGGAAAGTGAGGCCATGTGACCGGACTGAGTCGCGACCACGTTCCCGAATCCTTCGACACCGGGGCGGCCGCGTACGACCGGCTGGTCGGCGCGAATCCCGGCTACGAGGACCACCTGCGGATCTCCGCGCAGCGAATGGGGTTGCCGCGCAACGGTGCCGGGCTGCGCCTGCTGGACGCCGGCTGCGGCACCGGGCTGTCGACGGCGGCGCTGCTCTCGGTGGCGCCGGAGGCCGAGATCGTGGCGGTGGACGGTTCGGCGGGCATGCTCGCCGAAGCCACCGCCAAGACCTGGCCCGCGTCGGTGCGCTTCGTGCACAGCCGCATCGAGGACCTCGCCGCGGCCGGGGTGGACGGCCCGTTCGACGGGATCTTCGCCGCGTACCTGATCCGCAACCTGCCCGACCCCGACGCGCAACTGCAGACTTTCCGCACGCTGCTGCGGCCGGGGGCGCCTCTCGCGGTGCACGACTACTCGGTGCGCGACTCCCGGGTGGCCACCGTCGTGTGGAACGCGGTGTGCTGGACCGTGATCATCCCCGCGGGCCGGCTGCGCACCGGCGACGCCTCGCTGTACCGCTACCTGCGGCGCAGCGTGATGGAGTTCGACGGTGCCGCAGCGTTCCGGGACCGGTTGCGCCGCAACGGCTTCAGTGACGTCGACAGCGACACCATGCCCGGCTGGCAGCGCGACATCGTGCACACCTTCACCGCGGTGGCGCCGTGACCGACCCCCGCCGCGTCCTGCACCCGGCCCCGCCGGGCGCCCTGAACGCCGACGCCCTGCCGCGGCGACCGCGAGCCGTGGTGGTGGGCGCGGGCATCGCGGGCCTCGCGGCGGCCACCGGCCTGGCCGAACGCGGCATCGAGGTGGAGGTCGTCGAGCGCGAGTCCTATCTGGGCGGCCGGGTCGGCGGCTGGGAGGACGACCTGCCCGACGGCACGCCGGTGACCATGAACCGCGGCTTCCACGCCTTCTTCCGCCAGTACTACAACCTGCGGCACCTGTTGAGCCGCATCGATCCCGGGCTGCGGATGCTGGTGCCGGTCGAGGACTACCCGCTGATCGACGCCCACGGCCGGGTGGACACGTTCCGCGGACTGCCGCAGAGCCCGCCATGGAACGCGCTGGTGTTCGCGCTGCGCAGCCCGACGTTCCGGCTGCGCGACCTGGTCCGCGTCGACGGCCGGGCGGCCGGCCCGCTGGCGACGGTGTCGGTGCCCGACATCTACGACCGCCTGGATCACGTCGACGCCGACAAGTTCTTGCGGGACATCAACTTCCCGGAGGCCGCCCGGCACCTGGCGTTCGAGGTGTTCTCCCGCAGTTTCTTCGCGCTGCCCGAGGAGCTGTCGGCGGCCGAGCTGGCCACCATGTTCCACATCTACTTCCTCGGCTCCAGCGAGGGCCTGGTGTTCGACGTGGCGAACGCGAACTTCGACGAGGCGCTGTGGCAGCCGATGCGCGAGCGGCTGGAGGGCCTCGGCGTGCGCTTCCACACCGGGGTCTCCGTGCGCGAAGTCGCCGAAACCGATGGACAGCAAGGGTTTCGGGTGCACTGCGATTCGGGCACGACGCTGGACGCGGACGGCGTGGTGCTGGCCACCGACGTGACAGCTCTGCGCGACATCGTCGGACGGTCGCCCTCGCTCGGCGACGCCGACTGGCGGGCCCGCGTCGACGCGCTGGGCACCGCACCGCCGTTCGTGGTGCAGCGGCTGTGGCTCGACCGGCCGGTGCACCCCGACCGGCCCGCCTTTCTCGGCACGGGCGGGCGTCCGCCGTTGGACAATGTCAGTGTGCTGGAACGCTACGAACGACAGGCCGCCGAATGGGCCGTCCGCACCGGTGGGTCGGTGGTCGAACTGCACTCCTACGCCGCCGTCGGACCCGCTGGGGCGAGCGAAGCGACGGGGAGTGTCACCGACGAGCTGCCGGGCCGGCTGCTGGCCCGGCTGCACGAGCTGTACCCGGAGACCAGGGACGCCCGTGTCGTCGGCGAACTGGTGCTGCGCCGTCAGGACTGCCCGCGGTTCGCCCCCGGCGACTTCGACCGCAGGCCCGGCGTGGCGACCCCGACCGACGGGCTCGCACTGGCCGGCGACGGCATCCGCATCGACCTTCCGGTCGCGCTGATGGAGCGGGCCGCCACCACCGGGTGGTCCGCCGCCAACCAACTGCTGGGAGGCTTCGGCATCGCCGGGCATGCGCTGGTGACGGTCCCGACCGAAGGCCGGTCCCCCACGTTGAGCCGGCTGATCGCCCGGGCAGAGCGGGACGCGTCGTGAGCTGGCTCGCCGAGCTGAAAGCCAAGTGGGACAAGGTGGTCCCGTTCGAGGTGCTGCCGAAGATCCCGTGGGCCCGCCAGGAGCCCACATACCGGGAGGCGCAGCCCGCCGTCATCGACCGCGCGCTGGCCCGGGCGCAGGCCCGGCCGACCGGCAACTGGTTCACGTTCGCCGCCAGCGACGACATCCGCGACAAGCCGCTGGGCACGACGGTGGGTGGCGTGGAGATCGTGGCATGGCGCGGCGCCGCCGGTGAACTGCGCGTGGGACCGGGCAGCTGCCCGCACCTGGGCGCCGAGCTCGCCACCGGCACCGTGGACTGCGGTGCGCTGGTGTGCCCCTGGCACGGGCTGCGGCTGGGCGGTGACCGCCGCGAATTCGGCTGGAAGCCCTACCCGGCCCACGACGACGGGGTGCTGGCCTGGGTCCGCCTGGACGCCGTCGGCGGCGAGACGCCCACCGACGCGCCGCTGATCCCGGCGCGGCCACCGACGCCCTACCTGCACGCCGTCACCCGGCTCGAGGGGGTGTGCGAACCGGCCGACATCATCGCCAACCGGCTCGACCCCTGGCACGGTGCGTGGTTCCACCCGTACTCGTTCACCCGGCTCGACGTGCTCAGCGCGCCTCCCGTCGACGGTGAGGTCACCGAACAGGCGGACCGCTTCCTGGTGGCGGTCACCTTCCGGATCGGCCGCCTCGGCGTCCCGGTGATCGCCGAGTTCACCGCGCCGGGCCCACGGACCATCGTGATGCGGATCGTCGACGGCGAGGGCGCGAGCAGCGTGGTCGAGACCCATGCGACGCCCGTCGGGCCCGGTCCCGACGGCCGGCCACGCACCGCGGTGATCGAGGCCGTCGTCGCGCACTCGGACCGGCCCAACTTCGGCTACGGCGTGTACGCGGCACCGCTGATCGCCCCCGTCATGCGGTACGCCGCGACCCGGCTGTGGCGCGACGACCTGGCCTACGCCGAGCGCCGCTACCTGGTGCGCAGCCGCTAACCGACCGTGATCTCGGCCTTGTCCGGGTAGAACGCGACCCGGCCTGCGATCGCGGCCACCGCGGGGTACGGCTTCGGGTAGGTCCAGATCGCGTCCTCGACCACGTCGTCGCCCGCGGCGACGGAGTAGTAGGCGGCCTCACCCTTGTACGGGCAGTACGTGCCGGTGTTGCTGTGCTGCAGCCGCTCGGCGACCACGTCGGACAGCGGGATGTACTGCACCGCGGGATAGGTCGACTCCTGCAGGGTCACTGCGTCGGTGGTGTCGGCGATCAGTTCGCCGTTGACCCGCACGGTCACCCGCGCTCCGGTCGGCGTGACGGTGATCGGGTGCCCTGCGGTGGGGTGCAGGACGGGACGTTCTGTCATCGGAGGTCTCCTCACGCGTGCGTCATCCACTCTCCTCCTGCCAACCGTGTGCGGCCGGGGATTCTTCCGCAGCGGTCCGCCGAGTTCGGCCCGGCGGCTACCATCGCCGGATGACCGACTTGGGTGCGGCCTCCGCCGAGGCCACCGTGGACATCGCCGCCGATCCCGCGACCGTGTACCGCCTGATCACCGACCTGCCGACGCTGGCTGACCTGGCCGAGGAGGCCACCGCGATGCAGTGGCAGAAGGGCGACGGGGCGCGGCCCGGAGCGGTGTTCAAGGGGCGCAACGAGAACGGCTCGAAGCGCTGGACCACCACCTGCACGGTGACCGACGCCGACACCGACCGGGTGTTCGCCTTCGACGTGCGCAGCGCGATGCTGCCGGTGGCGCACTGGCGCTACGACATCGAGGCCGCGGGCGCCGGCTGCCGGGTGACCGAGCGGACGTGGGACCGCCGCGCCGGCTGGTTCAAGAAGGTGGCCGTTCTCGCGACGGGCGTGAGCGACCGCGACACCGCGAATTCCGAGCACATCAAGGTCACCCTGCAGCGACTCAAGGCCAAGGCCGAAGCGGGCGCCCGGTAGAACTCCTCAAGCCGAGGCCCTATGCCGGTTCTGCGTCGTCGTCTCGGTCGGTGAGGTAGCGCCGGGGGTGGTGGTATCGGTTGGTGCGGTGTTGGCCGGTGTCGAGGATGGGTGGCGGGATCCATTCGGTGCGGCCATCGCGTCGGCGGGTGGTCCATTCGGTTTGTTCGATGAGGTTGTTGTCGGGTTGGCAGGCCAGGGCGAGTTCGTCGATGTCGGTCTGTCCGCCGTCGACCCAGTCGCGCTGGGCGTGGTGGACCTGTGTCTGATAGGCCGGGGCGGTGCAGCCCGGTCGGGTGCAGCCCCTGTCGCGGGCGAACAACGCCAGCCGCTGCGCGGTGGTGGCGCAGCGCCGGGCGCGGCCCAAGTACAGGATTTCCTCGGTGTGGTCGTCGAAGACGGCCAGGTAGTGCCGGGACTGGCCGGCCATGCGGATCAGATCGCGGATCGGTAGCCGGGTGCCGCCGGCGGTGTGGGCGTACCCAGTACCGGCTTGCAGGTCGCCGATGGTGGTGGTGGCCACGATGGTGGCCGGTAGCCCGTTGATCTGACCTCCGGCGGCTGCGGCGTGCCGTAGCGCGGTCTTCAGCGCGTCGTGGTGGCGTTGTTCGCGGGTGCGCGGATCGGAGTTGCCGGTGAAGTCGCGTTCGGCGACCTCGCCCGCACCCGGGTCCTTGGGCGAGTTGTGTCCGGGCGCGCCTTCTCGGGCGAGCACGACGTCGAGCAGGGCAGCGGTCTCGGGGTCGAGTTCACCACGGACCGGGGTCATCCCGTCGCTGCGTTGCTTGCCCATCTTGAAAGTGCGTTTGGCCTGTTGCTTGTCGTGGTCGGGTTCGGCGCCGTCGGGATCGATGACCTCGACCAGATGATCGGCGAGCTTTTGCAGATCCTCCGGGCACATGCCCTGCGCCCACCGTGCGAGGTCGCCCTCGGCGTCGGCGCGGGCCGCCTGGTCGACCCACGGCGGGAGCTTGGTGAAGAACTTGCGGATCACCTCGACGTGCGCAGGATCGATCAGCCCTTTCGTCAAGGCGGCCGACGTGTTGTCCCACTCCGCAGGTAGTTCTTCACCGGTGAACGCCCACCGGGGTCCGAGCATGCCGGCAGCGTCGAGGCGTCTCTTCGCATCGGCGGTGTCGAGGTGTAACCGCTGCGCCAACACGTCTTTCAGCCCGGTGCCACCGAAGTCCGCGGCGGTGAACCGCTGCGTCAGGGTGGCCAGCACGGTGTGATCGAGCGCGGCTTCCTGGCGCAGCCCGTGCTGGCGGTGCTCGTAGATCGCCACCAACTCCGCGCCGGTCAACGTGTCCAGGGGCAGGGCGGCCAGCCCGGCGCGGGCATCGTCCCACGCCTGCAGCGCCGCGACCACATCCGCCCTGTCCATACATCGAACACTAGTTCGACCCCCCGACAGATCAGCCGACTTTGTGACAGCAGAAACAGATGTGACACAAGGGATTCGACCGCGCGTTAGTGCGGCGGCCCGCGATCCGGTCGGCGAGCCGATAGGCGGCGTACAGGGCCCTCACGCCGAGCCAGCGCAACGGCTCGGGTTCCCAGTCACGCGCGCGGTGGCCCACCCAGGGGGAAACGCGGCTACGTCACCGTGGCGGCCTGCCCGTTCTTGTTGAGGTAGTTGCGCCCGTCGGCGGTCGAGATGCCGCTGGCGGTGACCCAGCGGGCGCCGTCGAAGCGGAATTGTTCGCGCGACGACGCGTCGCCCATCGAGAAGCAGTCCGGACCGCAGTCGTAGGCGACGGTCACCGCGCTCGTCGCGCCGTCGGAGAAGACGAACGTGTGCGGTCCCTCCGTGAGAGGTGCCTGCTCCGCGGCAGCCGACGGAGCCGAGGCCAGGCCGCCGATGCAGACGGCCGCCAGAACGATGGCAATCCTCTTCATCATTTCTCTTTTCTCTACGGTCATTCGCCGACGCTGATTCCCACAAGCTATTGGTAGATCACCGGGAGTTCTCGGCAAATCACGCACGTGATTGAACGCCACTTGTCATCGGAAGGATGTTCAGCCCGCTGACGTGCACCGACGTGTAGCCGCGGCCTTCACAATCGACTGACGCAATCAGGCGGCACACCACGTTGGCTAAGCATTTCCCGGAACCGGCGCGCGTCAGTGCGGGCGGCCGGCGATCCGGTCGGCGAGCACCGCGAGCGGAGACGTGGCGGCCCGGCCGTGCGCCTCGTGGCGGTCGGCGAGCTGGTAGGCGGTGTAGAGGCCCCGCACGCCGAGCCACCGCAGCGGCTCGGGCTCCCAGTCACCCGCGCGGTGGCCCACCCAGGGCAGCGCGGTGCGGTCGGTGTCGTGGCGGAGCACCAGGTCGGCGAGCGTGCGCCCGGCGAGGTTGGCGGCGGTGACACCGTGCCCGACGTATCCGCCGGCCCAGCCCAGTCCGGTCGACCGGTCGAGGCCCACACCGGCCGACCAGTCCCGCGGCACGGCGAGCACCCCGCACCAGCCGTGCGCGACCGGGACGTCGCGCACCTGCGGCAGGATCGCGTGCAGCACCTCGGTCAGGCGCGCGATGGTGCGCGACGGCACCCGGCCGTCGACGTCGGTGCGTGAGGCGTAGCGGTAGGGCACGCTGCGCCCGCCGATGGCGATGCGGTCGTCGACCGTGCGCTGGGCGTAGAAGAAGCCGTGCGCGGTGTCCCCCGCCGTCTCACGGCCCTCCCAACCGATCTCGTCCCAGATCCGCTCGGGAATCGGCTCGGTGGCGATCATCGAACTGTTCATCGGCAGCCACCGCCGCCGCAGCCCCCGCATCCTCGCGGTGAACCCCTCGGTGGCGCGCAGCACCGTGCCCGCCCGTACGGTGCCGTGCGCCGTGTCCGCCCGGCCTGCCGCGATGCCGGTGACCGCGCTCTGCTCGTAGACGTCCACGCCGAGGCGTTCGACGACGTCGGCGAGTCCGCGGGCCAGGCGCGCGGGCTGGATCCGTGCGCAGTGCGGCGTGTGGTAGGCCGAGAGCATACCGTCGAACCGGATGCGTTGCGCCGCTTGGTCTCCGGTCAGCCGCGTCACGCCGTCGTTGCCCCAGCGCAGCTCATCGTCGAACGCCGCCGCCAGCCGTGCGGCCTGCGCCGGGTTGCGGGCGATCTCCAGGGTGCCGCCCTTGACGATGCCGGCGTCGATGCCCTCCCGGGCGGCGACCGCGATCACCTCGTCGACCGCGTCGTTGAGCGCCCGCTGCCACGCCACCACCCGCTGCGCGCCGTACTGCCGGGCCAGCCCGGCGCGGTCACCGGGAACGAGGCCGGACAGCCAGCCGCCGTTGCGGCCGGATGCGCCGTAGCCGGCGAAGCGCGACTCGAGCACCGCGATCCGCAGCGACGGGTCGGCGCGTTTGAGGTAGTAGGCGGTCCACAGCCCGGTGTATCCCGCGCCGACGATGCAGACGTCGGCGTCGCGGTCACCGGGCAGCCGCGGGCGGGGTGCGGGCGGTTCGGCGAACCAGTGCGAGACCTCGCCGTTGCGCACCTGCCCGCGATCCGTCGCCACCGCCCGATCCTGTCAGACCCCGGGTGCACGCTGAGGTCAGGTACCGCTGACGAAAGGACGCCGCCGATGTGCTGGCAGTGCGATCACCCCGAGGCCTCGCTCGACGACTACCTCGACGTGCTGTACGACAAGGTCGTCGAGCACGGCTGGGCGGTTCAGTTCGTGGAGAGCGAACGTAATCCGTTCTCCTACACCGTGGGTCTGCACGAGTGCGGGCTGCCGGAACTGCTCGTCACCGGTGTGGACCCGCCCCGGGCACTGCAGGTGCTCAACGCCGTCGCCGACTACTGCGTCTGCGAGGAACCCCCGGCGCCCGGCGACGAGATCGAACTGCCCGACGGGGTCCTGCTCGAGGTGGTCGAAGTGGCCCAACCCGACGCCCACCTCGGCATGGCGATCAACCTGTACGGCCGCGACGTGCGGGCACTGCAGCTGGTGTGGTCCGACCGGCGAGGGCGCTGGCCGTGGTCGGCCGACTTCAACCCCGGCGGCCGCAGGCAACCGGTACTCGGGCCGCGCACTCAGAACGCGTAGCGGTGGAACTGCGCCATGGTGCGGACCCCCGGCACCCGGTTCATCACCGCCGCCATCACCCGGTAGCCGCCACCCAGATTCGAGAACGCGTCGGACTCGAACACCGGCACCCAGGCCAGCAGGCGGGTACCGGGGACGGCATCGAGGATGTCGGCGGGCGCGTTGATCGCCCAGTGCAGTGTCGACCCCGAGCGGCGCACGACGGTGTTGGTCCACTGCGACCGGATGCCGAGCCGGTTGAACGCGTCGAATTGCAGCTCGCCGGAAGGGAATCGGGCCACCAGCCGGCGCAGCAGCGCCACCCCGTCCGCTTCGGTCAGGTACATGGTCAGCCCCTCGCCGAGGATCAGCGTCGGCCGGTCCGATGTGATCGAGGCGAGCCACGCCGGATCGGTGACCGACGCCGCCACCAGGTGATGGTGCTCAGGCTGTGGATAGAACCGCTCGCGCAGCGCGATCACATCGGGATAGTCGACGTCGTACCACTCGACGCCGGGTCCGGGCGACAGGCGGAAGAAGCGGCTGTCCAGCCCGCAGCCGAGATGGACCACCACCGCATCGGGATGCACCGCGAGGAACTGCCCCGCCCAGGTGTCGAAGTGCTTGGAGCGCAGCGCGACACTCGGCGCGTTGGCCGGCTTGATCCCGGTGTTCGCCCAGTCGTAGTCGATCTGCGCGACGATCTCCGCAGCGTGGTGGTCGTGCAGCACGGAGTCCGACGCCCCGGCGTCGAGCGCCTTGGCGTACAGCGTCGCCAGCATGGTCTCCGGCGCACCGGTCAGGTCGACGCTCGTCTTGTCGGTCATGACACCGACGGTAGCGCGCGGGCCGCCGCGCAGACAGCCCGCTGAACGCCGGCGGGCGCGTCATTCAGCCCGCGGATCCGGCCTTGCGCTTGGCTTTTCGCAGCTCGACCCAGAACCGCGCGGCCTCGCGGATCGACTCCTCGACCGGCCGGGGCTGCCAGCCGAGTTCGCGCACCGCCTTGCCGTGGTCGACGTGCGCCTCGGCCCGCATCAGCCGCAGCGACCCCATCGACAGCCGCTCGTCGGTGCCGCGCAGCCGGGCCTTCGCGCTGCCCATCGCGGCCATCGCATACGACAGCGCCAGCGGTACGGACTTCGTCGGCGGCGGTGCGCCTGCCGCCTCCGCCGCGATGCGCACCACCTCGGCGTTGCTGATCATCTTCTCGGAGATCAGGTACCGCTCGCCGGGACGGCCCTTCTCCGCGGCCAGGATCATCGCGCGGGCGGCGTCGTCGACGCCGACGGCCTCCAGTTCGATTCCGCCCATCACGAACGGCAGCTTCCCGAACGCGGCGCCCGCGATGATCGCGCCGTGCGGGGTGCGGCCCCAGTCGCCGGCGCCGTAGGTCGTCGACACGCACATCGCCACGGCGGGCAGGCCCCGGCGGCGCGCGTAGTCCAGCACGAGTTCCTCGGCCTGCACGCGGGATCGGACGTAGGGCGTCAGGCGCTTGCGCTGCGCCTCGCCGATGACGTCGTCCTCGGTGGCGACGCGTCCCCGCTTGCGGCCGACGGTCACGTAGCTGCTGGTGAACACGAAGCGCCGCAGCGGATGGGCCTCGTGCACCTGCGCGGCGACCTCCAGCACGTTGCGGGTGCCCTCGACGTTGGTGCGGAACAGCGGCGCCGGGTCGCGCAGCCAGCCCCTGGTGTCGACCACGCAGTAGTAGACGTCCTGGCAGCCCGTCATCGCCTCGCGCAGGACGTCGTCGCTCCAGATGTCGCCGACGAACCGCTCGACCTGCAGATCGTCGATGCCGACGGTCTTGGCGCCGTCGCGCACCATCACGCGGACGTCCCGGCCCGCCGCGACCAGTTGGCGCGTCACGTGCGAGCCGAGATAGCCGTTGGCGCCGATGACGAGCGCGCGGGTCACCGGGCGCCGCCGTAGGTCTTCAGCCACGCGGCGGCCTCGTCGGGCAGGGTGCCCAGCGCCTGTGCCTTCCTGCACCATTTCGTGGCCGCCGACACGAATCGCAGCGGGTTGTAGATGTCCTCCTGGCGGCGCCACTTCCCGTCGCCTGCATAGGTGACGATCGAGATGTTGGTGGCGCTGATGACGCTGCCGTCGCCGGGGTCGCGCATCGGGTTGTCGAGCTCGCAGATCACCCGGGCGGTGGCCTCGTCGTAGACCGTCCACAGCGACGGAAACGACGTCATGTAGCTGCCGGGGAACGCCTCCATCGTCTTCCAGATCCAGTCGCGCACCTGCTCGCGGCCGCGCATGGTGCCCGCGGCGTGTTCGACGTAGACGATGTCCTCGCTGTACTGGTCGACCCACGGATCCCAGTTGCGGGTCTGCGCGGCGGTGTCGACGGTCTTCTCGAAGTCGGCGAAGGCGGCGACGAGTTCGTCGCGGCTGAAGGTGCTGCCCGTCACCACCAAACTAGAACACGTTCTACCCGTGTTGTCGAGAACCGTCGCCGAGCCGGTGCGCGCTGGGACTAACTGAACCATTCTCGAGGTTGTAGCTCGTGCCCCGAAGAGTAGAAAGGGACAGATGAGCAGGACTTATCACAAGAACCCGGCGGCGGTCGACGCGTTGTCGCCGGAGCAGTACCAGGTGACTCAGCGCAACGGCACGGAGCGGCCGTTCACCGGTGAGTACTGGGACAACCACGAACCGGGCATCTACGTCGACGTGGTCTCCGGTGAGCCGTTGTTCGCCTCGACGGACAAGTTCGAGAGCGGCAGCGGGTGGCCCAGCTTCACCAGGCCGCTGGACGCCGCGAACGTGACCGAGAAGCGGGACTTCAGCCACCTGATGCTTCGCACCGAGGTCCGGTCGGCGCACGGCGACAGCCACCTCGGGCACGTGTTCAACGACGGGCCGCGGGAGGACGGCGGGTTGCGCTACTGCATCAACTCGGCTTCGCTGAGGTTCGTCCATCTTGACGACCTCGAGGCCGAGGGATATGGCGAGTACCGACAGCTCTTCTCTTCCAAGGAGGCACAGGCATGAGCACCACCGAGAAGGCGATCCTGGCCGGCGGCTGCTTCTGGGGCATGCAGGATCTGATCCGCAAGCAGCCCGGGGTGGTGTCGACCCGCGTCGGCTACACCGGCGGGCAGAACGCCAACGCGACCTACCGCAACCATCCCGGCCACGCCGAGGCGATCGAGATCGTCTACGACCCGGCGAAGACCGACTACCGGGCGATACTGGAGTTCTTCTTCCAGATCCACGACCCGTCGACGAAGAACCGGCAGGGCAACGACGTCGGCACCAGCTATCGGTCGGCGATCTTCTACGTCGACGACGAGCAGAAGCGCGTCGCACTCGACACCATCGCCGACGTGGACGCCTCGGGGCTGTGGCCCGGCAAGGTGGTCACCGAGGTGACGCCCGCCAGTGATTTCTGGGAGGCCGAACCCGAGCACCAGGACTACCTGGAGCGGCTGCCGTGGGGTTACACCTGCCACTTCCCGCGGCCGGACTGGAAGCTGCCCAAGCGGGCCGACGCGACGACGTAGTCAGGACCCCAGGGGTGTCGGCCGGCGGCGCATGACCACCCGGCCGCCATCCTTGGGGGTGAACGCCACCCCGCGGGAGTGCACCTTCTCGTCGCGCGCCGTCGTGGTCTCGACGTCGAAGTGCCGCAGCACCGTTCGCAGCACGACGTCCATCTCCATGTTGGCGAAGGCGGCGCCGACGCACCGGCGGGTGCCGCCACCGAACGGCGCCCACGCGAACATGTTGGGCCGCTTGCCGACGAACCGCGTCGGGTCGAAGCGCTGTGGGTCCGGGAACTCCCCGGTGTTGGCGTGCAGCTGGTTGATGCTCACCAGCACCGAGTAGCCGCGCGGGATCCGCCACTGCCCGATCTGCACCATCGGCGCCCAGACGTGCCGCCCGCAGAAGTCGATGACGGTGCGTGCCCGCTGCACTTCGAGGATCGTGGCCTGGCGGTACTCGTTGCCGTCGGTCTGCGCCTCGGCCACGAGTTCGGCGAGCACCGCGGGATGGCGGCTGACCCGCTCGAACGCCCAGGCCAGCGTCGACGCGGTGGTCTCGTGCCCGGCGGCGAGCAGCGTCAGCAGCTCGTCGCCGATCTCACTCGGTGTCATCGTCGAACCGTCTTCGTACGCGCTGCGCAGGAACAGCGAGAGCACGTCGGTGCGCTCGTCGAAGTGCTCGTCGGCCCGCGCCTGGGCGATGAGGGTGTCGATCACCGACTCGTAGGTGCGCCGGTAATCGTGCAGGCGTCGCCACGGGCTCAGCGGGCCGAGGTCGCGGGCCGGTTCGGGGAACACGACCAGGCGCGAGCCCAGCGTCACCCACGGCGGGATGACCTCGCGGAGGCGGTCGAGTTCTGCGCCGTCGGCGCCGAAGATGGCGCGCAGGATGATGTTGAGCGTGATCCGCATCATCGGTTCCAGCGTCTCGAACGGTTGGTCGTCGGGCCACGACGCCATCTCGCGGCGCGTCTCCTCCTCGACGATCTTCTCGTAGTTCTTCATCGCCTTGCCGTGGAACGGCGGGGTGAGCAGCTTGCGTCGCCTGCGGTGGTCGTCGCCGTCGAGCGCGAACACCGACCCGGGTCCGAAGATCCGGCTGAGGTTCGGCTGCACGTTGCCGAGCTCTTCGGGACTGGTGGTGAAGACCTGTTTGGCCAGCGCCGGATCGGTGAGGATCACCGTCTTGCCGAACATCGGGATGTTGGCGACGAAAGCGGCGCCGTGCCGCCGCGTCAGGCGGTCGATCATCTGGCGTCTGGCGAGGACGTACACCAGGCCCTGCAGCAGCTTGGGCACGCGCGCCGCGGGCGGCAGATGTGGCCCGGCTGACGCGGAGACGGGGTGTTCGGTGGTGGCCGCTTCGCTCATACAAGACTCCAGACCCCGGTTGGTACTGCGATGTACCGTGGATGTGTGGAGTACGGTACCGCTTGGTACCAACACGCGCAAGAGCGGTGGGAGGGACATGACCACCTCAATCGACGACGGGGCCAGCGCCGCGGCCACCGTCTCGTTCCGTGGCCGGCTGCTCGACGGCCTGGCCGCGTCGATCGCCGAACGCGGCTACCGCGACACCACGGTGTCGGACATCGTGCGGCACGCGCGCACCTCCAAGCGCACGTTCTACGGCTTGTTCGGCACCAAAGAGGACTGCTTCATCGAGCTCCTGCGCGCCAACAACGAGGCGCTGGTCAGCCACATCCGGGCCGCCGTCGATCCCGAGGCGCCCTGGCAGGAGCAGATCCGGCAGGCCGTGGACGCATACGTCGCCCACATCGAGTCGCGGCCCGCGGTCACGCTGAGCTGGATCCGCGAACTGCCCGGGCTCGGCGTGGCGGCGGCGCCGCTGCACCGGCTGGCCATGGAGCACCTGACCGACATGCTCGTCGACCTCAGCAGCAGCCCGGGCTTCCAGCGCGCAGGCCTGCCGGTGGTGCCCCGGCCGCTGGCGGTCATCCTGCTGGGCGGCCTGCGCGAGTTGACGGCGGTGCTCGTGGAGGACGGCCGCGACGTCCGGGGCATCGTCGAACCTGCGATCGCGGCGTCGACGGCGCTCCTCGGCCCGCCGGCCCGTTAGCCCAGGATCAGCCGCGCCGACTTCGTGAGCCGCTCGGTCATGTCGGTGTAGGACGAATAACCCATCCCCGCCCACACCAGGGCGCCGACGTAGAGCAGCTCGAGTGACTCGATGACGTCGTAGTCGGTATCCGGTCCCAGCGCGGTGACCAGGCGGTCGCGGACGTCGCGCCCGATGCGCTGGCGCAGCACCTCGACGTCGGGGTCGCGGCCGAGCAGCGCGTTGGTCACCGCCCCCGCGAACTCCGGCTCGTCGGCCACCAGGAGGGCGATGTGCTGCAGCACCTCGATGACGCGCGCGGCGGGTTCCGGCGAACCGTGGTCGGCGGGCGGGGACGCGGCCAGGCGCCGCCAGAACACCTCGGCGACAAGATGTTCCTTGGAGGAGAAGTAGGTGTACGCGGTGGCCGCTCCGACCCCGGCCTCTGCGGCCACCCGTCGTACGGTCAGGCCCGCGAATCCGTCACGGCCGAGGATGTCCACCGCGGCGCGGCCGAGCCGGTCGACGGTGTCGGCCTGTTTGGCGGTCAATCGGCGCCGAGTCGACTCCAAAGCCGGATCGGACACATGTCCGGACGCTACTACAACGCCGGGGGGCCAGCAACGGCCGAGCCGCCCACTCCGCGGCGGGCCGGGCCCGGCCGACGGCTAAGTTGAGATCATGAGTGCCACCGAATCCGCCACCGGGACCGCCCTGCCGCCGCGGGCCGCGCAGCTGTTCGCCCTCGCCGAGAACGTCACCGGCTTCATGCCGGCCGACGAGGGCCGCGCGCTCTACGACGCGGCGGTGCGGTACCTGCCCGGCGGAGTGGGCGTCGAGATCGGCACGTACTGCGGCAAGTCGACGGTGATGCTCGGCGCCGCCGCCCAGGAAGCCGGCGCGGTCGTCTACACCATCGACCACCACCACGGCTCCGAGGAGCACCAGGCAGGCTGGGAGTACCACGACAGCGGCATGGTCGACCCGGTGACCGGGCTGTTCGACACGCTGCCCACACTGCGCCACACGCTCGACGCCGCCGGGTTGGACGACCACGTGGTCGCCATCGTCGGCAAGTCCACCGTGGTGGCCACCGGATGGCGAACACCGTTGCGGCTGTTGTTCATCGACGGTGGTCACACCGAGGAGGCCGCGCAGCGCGACTTCGACGGCTGGGCCCGCTGGGTCGACGTCGGCGGCGGGCTGATCATCCACGACGTGTTCCCCGATCCCCGCGACGGCGGCCAGGCGCCGTTCCACATCTACCGCCGCGCCCTCGACACCGGCGACTTCCACGAGGTGTCGGCGATGGGGTCGATGCGGGTGCTGGAGAGGACCGGCGGCCGGCCGGGCTCGCTGTAACCGAAGGCGCGGTCAGCGCCGGGTGTCGGCGCAGGCGCAGTCGAACTCGTCCTCGAGGCCGCGCGGCAGATCGGCGGCCCGGAAGATCCCGGAGCCGGATGTGGTGCGCGACAGCGCATCCGCGGCCAGGATCACCGCGCCACCGGTCCAGGTGGTGCGCTCCTCCGGCCAGCGCTTGCCGTCGGCGAAAACCAGGCCCGTCCAGTACGAGCCGTCGCGTTCCCGTAGATGGTGCATGGCCGCGAACTGCTGGTGTGCGCGCCGGGCGTCGCCGACGGCGTCCAGCGCCATCACCAGTTCGCAGGTCTCGGCTCCGGTGACCCACGGCCGGTCGTCGACGCAGCGGATGCCGAGACCGGGCACCACGAAGTCGTCCCAGCGGTCGTTGATGCGTTCCACGGCCGCAGGCCCGCGCAGCGCGCCGCACATCACCGGGTAGTACCACTCCATCGAGTGGCGGTCCTTGGGGACGAACGACCCCGGGTGCGCGACGATCGCGTGACCCAGCCGGCCGACCGCGACCTCCCACTCCGGCTGCGGGTCGTCGAAGTAGTCGGCCAGCGCCAGTGCGCACCGCAGACTGTGGTGGATACTGGCGCACCCGGTCAGCAGGGCCTCATCGACCGGTCCCGCTTCGCTTCGCGCCCAGGCGATCTCGCCGTTCGGCCGCTGCAGGTCGAGCACGAAGTCGACGGCCCTGGAGACCACCGGCCACATCCGCTCGGCGAATCGCCGGTCGCGGGTGATCAACAGGTGGTGCCACACCCCGGTGGCGACGTAGGCGCAGAAGTTGCTGTCGCTGTTGGCGTCCTCGATCACGCCGTTGCGGAACTGGATCGGCCATGAGCCGTCGGGCCGCTGCCGGTCGCGGCACCACTCGAAGGCGGCACGGGCGGGTTCGATCAGCCCCGCGACGGTCAGCGCCATCGCCGACTCGACGTGATCCCAGGGGTCGGTGTGCCCGCCGTCGAACCACGGGATCGCGCCGGAACTCTCCTGCGTCGCGGCGATCGAACGCGCGGTCTGCAGGCACTGGTCCGGCGTGAAGACGCCGGCCACCCCGGGGAGTTCAGTCGCGCGCACGGGTCACCTCGACGTCGTCGGGGGTCGCGGACTCCTGGACGGCGGCCGGTTCTTGGAAGGCCGCCGGTTTTTCGAAGTAAAGAGCGACGCTCTTGCCGACCAATGGGTTGAGCAGTTCCTCGGCGCGCCGGGTGATCCACGGCTGGTCGACCATGTCCCACACCAGCAGCTTGTGGTAGGCCGCCACCGCGGGATGGTCGTTCTTCGACGTTCCCACAGCGCATTTCAGCCACCAGAACGGCGAGTGCAGCGCATGCGCGTGATGGCTGAAGGTGTACCGCAGGTCGTGCGCCAGCACCTTGTTGCGCAGCGCGTCGGCCCGGTAGATCCGGACGTGGCCGCCCTCGTTGGCGTGGTACTCGTCCGACAGCATCCAGCAGATCCGCTCCGGCAGCCACCGCGGCACCGTGATCGCCAGCGAGCCACCGGGTTTGAGCACCCGCACCAGTTCGGCGATGGCCCGGTCGTCGGCGGGCACGTGCTCCAGGATCTCCGAGGCGATGACGACGTCGAACGTGCCGTCGGCGTAGGGCAGATCGAGGGCGTCACCTTTGACGGCCTCGGCGCGGGCACCCTCGGGCGCCTCACCCTGCTCCTTCATCGCCTGCAGGATCTCGTCGACGGCGTTGAGGTCTTCGGTGTTCTGGTCGAAGGCGACGACGTCGGCGCCGCGCCGGTAGGCCTCGAAGGAATGCCTGCCCGCTCCGCAGCCCACGTCGATCACCGACGTGCCGGGCCCGACCCCGAGCCGGCCGAAGTCGACGGTCAGCATATCGCCCGCTTGTACACCGAAACGGTCTGCGCGGCAACGGATTCCCAGCTGAACACTTCGAGTGCGCGACGCCGGCCCGCCGCACCCAGGCGGTGCCGCTCCAGCGGAGAGTCGAGCAGCTGACCCAGCACCGCGGTCAGCTCGTCGACGTCGGCGGGCTTCACGAGCCGGGCACACTCACCGTCGGGTCCGACCACCTCGGGCAGCGCACCGGCCCGGCTGGCCACGATCGGTGTCCCGCTGGCCATCGCCTCGACGGCGGGCAGCGAGAAACCCTCGTACAGCGACGGGATGCAGGCCACCTCCGCCGACGCCAGCAGTTCGGCCAGCTCGGAGTCGGACAGCCCGCTCGAGGTGGTGACGATGTCGGAGATGCCGAGCTCGGCGATCAGCTTCTCGGTGGGCCCGTTGGGCTCGAGCTTGCTGACCAGCTGCACGTCGAGGTTGCGCTCGACCCGCAGCCGCGCCACCGCGTGCAGCAGGTGGCTGATGCCCTTGAGCGGCACGTCGGCACTGGCGATCGCGATGATCCGGCCGCTGACCCGGTCCGGGGCGGGGGTGAAGAGTTCGGTGTCCACCCCCAGCGGCACCACGTGCAGCTGGCCGGGAGCGACGCCGAAGTCGTCGGCGATGTCGGTGGCCGACGACGAGGAGACGGTGAGCAGTTCGGGGATCTGGCGGGCCACCTGCTTCTGCATCTCGGCGAAGCCGTACCACCTACGCACCAGCGGCTTGCGCCACCAGCGGGCAGCCGCGACGTCGACCACCTTGTCGCGGGTGATCGGGTGGTGCACGGTGGCGACCACCGGCAGCCCCGACGCGGCGATGTCGAGCAGGCCGGTGCCCAGGCTCTGGTTGTCGTGCACGACGTCGAACTCGTCGCGCCGTGCGGCGAGCAACCGGGCCACCCGCATGGTGAACGTGCGTGGCTCGGGGAAGGCCGCGGTCCACGTCGCCAGCAACTCGAGCAGGTCGATGCGGTCACGGATCTCGCTGGGCCTCGGCACCCGGAACGGGTCGGGTTCGCGATACAGGTCGAGGCTGGGCACCTTCGTCAGGCGCACCCGCGGATCGAGCCCCTCGGGGTATGGCTGACCGGAGAACACCTCGACGTCGTGACCGAGCTCGACCAGGCCACGGCTGAGGTGGCGGACATAGACACCCTGCCCGCCGCAGTGGGTCTTGCTGCGGTAGGACAGCAACGCGATCCGCATACTCAGATGATTCCGAAGACGACTGGCGACGCCGCGCTGAGCTCGTCGAATCGTGTCACGCGCAGACTCCGCACCCTCTGGACATGTGTCCAGACTATAGTTTGACGTGCTAGTGGACGCAACGCGGCCGCACAGGGCCTGACTATCACAGCCCGCTGGCCGGTGTCCTGCCCAGCCCGTCTACCAGCCGCTGAGCGGGCCCCGGCGGAGGATGCGGGCCAGCTCCTCGCGTGAGCTGGCGCCCACCCGCTGGCAGGCCCGGTAGATGTGACCCTCGACGCTGCGCACCGACATCACCAGCCGGTCGGCGATCTCCTTGTTGGACAGGTCCGCGCACACCAGCTCGACGATCTCGCGCTGGCGCGGGGTCAGCGGCTGGCCCGCCGGGTTCCGCAGCGCCGGTGTGCACAGGCCGCCGCAGTCGTCGGCGATCTGCGCCGCGAGCGTCGCGGCGTACTTGCCGCGCCTGCTCTGCCCGCTGCGGGTGTACGCGACCGCCGCCTGGGCGGCGCA